>NZ_JBICYT010000010.1:43566-238332 GCF_043201215.1 Streptomyces sp. NPDC048331
GCCCCCCCCCCCCCCCCCCCCGCCCGCCCCCCGCCCCGCCCCCCCCCCCCCCCCCCCCCCCCCCCCGCTTTCCCGTAGATCCGGGCCGCCGGCCCGGGTGGTGTCGCAGACCGTTCAGAACTCCGAGGAGGGCCTGGTGATGCCGAAGACGGCCCCCCAGGGGTCGCGCAGCACCGTCCGGCTCTCCGTCGACCGCCCCATCGGCCGCGCCCCCGCGGCGAGCGCGTCGGCCTCAGCCGTGACCAGGTCGTCCACACCGATGTAGGGGATCCACCCCGGTCGCGCGGCGGGGTCTTCGACGAGCCCGGCCCGGGCGGTGCCGTGCAGATCGAGGGTGACCGGGCCCTCGCCGTCCGCAGCGCCCGCCGGGTGTCGGCCGGTACGGAATCCGAACAGGCCCCCGTAGAAGCGCTCGGCGGCATCGGCCCGGGGCACCACGAGGTCGTGGCCGCACACGGCCCCGACCTCGTCCGCGAGGACGACGCCCTGGGCGTGATGCCCTTCCCAGAAGCCGACCGGCGCTCCTTGCGGATCGACCGCCAGGAACAGCCGTCCGTCCTCACCGGCCGGGACGGGTCCCATCACGACGGTGCCGCCCCCGTCCTCGACGTCCGCCCGTGTCCGGTCGGCGTCCTTGGTGGCCAGGTAGACGTTCCAGGCGGCCCCGCCCCAACGGCCGGGGGGTGCCGTCCCCAGGCCTCCGATCAGCTCCCCGTCGAGGGTGACCAACCGGTAGTCGCCGTCCTCGTCGACGAACTCCCAGCCGAAGAGGTCGCCGTAGAAGCGTTGGGCGCCCGTCAGATCAGGAGTGATGCAGTCGACCCAACAGGGGACGCCCGGCTGATAACTGGTACGTCTGGGCACAGCTCTCGCCTTTCCGAGGTCATGCGGTGATCGATGAGTCCGGCGGCTTCCTCGGCGCCGCCGGACTCCGGTAGCTCCAGCCGGAACGAAGGTGCGTCCGCGATCTCCGGGGCGGCCTCGGGCGGCCAGGTCTGCGTGGGAAAGTCCCACGACTCCAACCTGGCACCCTCGTTGCCGCTCCGGCACAGCCGGAAGAGTTGCGGCGGCCCGAGCCGCGCCCGGACGGGCACGATGTCGCCGAGGGCCTCCGGGCGGACCATCAGCACGTCGCCCGTGAGGGGCGAGGTACGTGATCTCCAGGTGCCCGGAGCGAGCCCGGCGGCGCGTACACCGACGGCCGTGGCGCCGCGGAATTCCAACGGAACGTGGTACGGCATGACGTTTCCGTCGGTGCGGTCGGTGATGAGCAGTTGGCCGGAAACCATTCGCCACGAGCGCTGGGCCAGCGCGAGGGCCACGCCCTCCCGGTCGGAGTGCGGGCTACCGATCAATGCGATGGTCGTCGACCCTTTGGCGAGCACCACCGCCTGGACCAACGAGAACCGTTCACGGAGTACGGAAAACGGCGGCACCGGCGGCGGAACATTGCTCCAGCCACGGAATGCCCGGCGCAGCAACGGTGGCCCATTGTCACGCCGGACCACCAGCTCCGCCCAGGCGTCACCGGATCCAGGATCACCCGGGTTCGGATATCCGAACTCGACCTGGAGTCGGTCTGCGGCTCGGGAGTCGGGCACGACGTGCGGACCGAAAAGGAATTCCAGATCGGATACGTCGCCGGTGGTGGTGGAGACGGAGATCTCGGCACCGAAGAACTCAAGACAGAGGGAATCCATGTCGGAGTTGACGGTTCCTTCCGGTTCAGCGGCGGACGGTGGCGGTCACGGTGACCGGCACCACGGCGAAGACACACGGCGGTCTCACAGCTCCGGCACCAATGCCCAGCCGCCCAGCTGCCGAGCAGCCTCCATCGCCCGTCGGCAGATCTCCGTAGCAGCCGACGAGGCGGCGCACGGACTCTCCGTCGTGTGGAAGAACACCAGCTCAACGCGGCCGGGAGAGCTTCGGACGGTGATGTGCTCGGGACGGTCGGCCGGAGCGGACGTCCCTGTGAGCCAAGCCGCGAGCAGCTCCGGGTCGAGTTCGGGTCGGGCGTCGGCGTCGACGGCGACCAAGGTCACTTCGGTCATCTGCACGCCGGTGACCTCAGTCCCAGTTGAGATTCGCGTGGTAGGCCGGAGCGAAATCCCAGTTGAGATTCGACGGGTGGACCCGCACCGCCGCTGCCGTTTCTCCGGCGGTCACCGCGTCCGCGGTGGCAGCCGGAGAAACGGCGGCGGTGATGCCGGCAGCGAGACAAATGCACGCCGCCGCGGCACGCCAAAAGGAAATGGAAGAAGACATGGTGGTACCCCGTTGGTTGTAGCGAAGTGTCAGCACGCGAGGCGCTGGAATCAGAGCCTGTGGTCTGCGTGGTCGGCGAACATCGGCCCCCGATGATCACAAGTCTGCGCGAGTCGCTTTGCGACGGGAAGGGGGTAAGCCTGGCAGCAAAAGCCGCGTGGCACCTCAGTGCCAAATCAAAATCCTTGAAGCTTGAATCAGCGAGATATTCGCCCCGCCGCACCCTCCGATTAATGTCCATTTTGTAGGCATTTGTTATATTTACATACTCACGTTGCCCGTAAAAGCACGATTTCTTGGCCTACGGTTTACTTGATCTTGGTTGCTGCATTGCGAAGGGTAGGAATGATGGCGCGGGCGGTGACTTCAGGCCAGTGCAAAGGGGGGGTAGGGCGAGCCATGCTCGAGGTGTTGGGGCTTGATATGCGTACGGAGGCGATCTACCGCCTCATGCTGACCAATCACCGCTGGGGCGTGGCCGAGCTCGCCGAGCAAGTCGGCCTCTCCGAGGTCGAGTTGCGCAAGGCTCTCGACCATCTGGCCGACTTGAAGCTGCTGACCCACTCGACCGTCCCCGGCGAAATGGTGCCCCTGGACCCGAAGGTCGGCCTGCAGACGCTCCTGCAACGGCAGCGCTTCGAACTGCAGCGCCAGCAGGAGGAGTTCGAGCGGTGCCAGGCCGCCATCACCTGCGTCCTCGACGAGTACGCCGACCTGTACGCAGGCCGCCAACAGCATGCCGAGCACCTGATCGGCGTCGAGGCCGTTCAGGAACGCATCAAGGACCTGGCCCGCGAGGCCACTTCCGAATGCCTGACCTTCAACCCCGGTGGCGCGCAGTCGGCGTTGAGCCTGGAAGCCAGCAAGCCGCTGGACCGCGACGTCATGTCACGCGGCGTCATGATGCGGACCGTCTACCTCGACAGCGTGCGCAACGACTCCGTGACGGCGGAGTACGCGCGGTGGCTGACCGAGTGCGGTGGTCAGGTACGAACCGTCCCGGCCCTGCCGCTGCGGATGCTGCTGATCGACCGTCGCGTGGCCCTGGTCCCGGTGGACCCCGGAAACTCCCGCAAGGGTGCGGTCCAGCTCAGCGGGATCGGCGCCGTCGCCGGACTGGTCGCGCTCTTCGAACAGGTATGGGCCGGCGCCGCCCCCCTGGGAGCCAGCCCCGAACGCGACGAGCAGGGCCTGAGCCGCCAGGAGCAGGAACTCCTGCGCCTCCTGGCCGAAGGACTCACCGACGCCGCCGCGAGCGTGAAGCTCGGCCTCTCCCTGCGCACGGTCCGCCGCATGATGGCCGACCTGATGGAGCGCCTCGACGCCCGCAGCCGCTTCGCCGCCGGCCTCCGCTCGGCCGAACGCGGCTGGCTCTGACGCCGACCCGAGGCCCAACCCGCGAGCGCCGAGGTGTCCAGGGCCCCGCCGGGCCCCGGGCACACGGACGGGCACGCCATGGGCACGCAGGGGCGGTGCGAAGATCATCGCGTTCCGCCCCCATCGCATGAGGGCATAAGAAAAACCCCAGGTCACGGCGAGTGAGTCCTGGGGCTTCTCTGGAGCCGCCTTCGGGATTCGAACCCGAGACCTACGCATTACGAGGCCCCACAAGATCATCTCGGGTGATGCCGAGCCGTGCCACCAAATCCTGTTTACCCAGGTCAGTGAGGTGCGGCCCGGCCCCCGTGTGCCACCCAATCCATCCCGTGCCACCCCGTCCGCTCACGCAGCGCTCACGCACGGGACTGAATGGAGAAGGGCGCTCCGCGCTGTCGGCACACTACCAGGCTGACCCAAAGATCGACGTCGACTGCGGCTTCACCAAAGCCCCGAGATCAGCTTCCGCTGGGACGTCGCCGCTACCCGAAGATTGGTGGCGCTTCGCAAGAGTGAGTGACACCCGATGTCGCTACACGTTGGTGCCGGCACGACGCCACGGGAGGTCGTCGTAGGCGGCGATACGTTCGAGGATGTGCTGCTCGACCTCCGTCACGAGCTTTGCCCGATCGTGTGGCTCACTACCGTAGGTGCGCTTTCTACCATCGTGAATCGTGTCCCATTTACTCTTGGCACTAGCCCGAGTCGCACTCCCCTGTTCATTGCTGCCGAAGCCGCTGAGGATCGCGTTCCACGCCGGCCGATAGCCGCGAATCAATCCCTTCTCACCAAGGTTGGCGTGCACATCAGGCATACGCAAGGCGCGGAAGAAGAACTCACTAAGAGGGAGTCCAGCATCGCTGACAGAGCGCCGATGCTGCGACATTCTCCCATGCAGCGGAGTTCGGGACTTCACACCTTTGCCCGTAGTGCTGTTATTCGAGACCGCTTGACCCACATATACCGGCATCTCATAGTTCTTGAGCGGTGCATAGAGTTCAATCGAAGCCCCGCGGTAATAGATCGCGTAAAGCCCAGAACCGCCGAATTTCTCCATCTCAAGCGTCATGGGCACGAGGGGCTGGTGCTCGAAGACCTCACAGATGATGTTAGTCAGCCGATCAGTCGACAGGGGATCGAAGTAGTTGGGCTCGTAGGGCGTCGTCACAGGCTCTCCCAGCTAGTCAGGTCATGCGTTGACCGTGGTCCGAAGATCATAGTGACGGGGCCTGACAGATCATCTACCGAGCCCGAGATCACTTGTCCAGGCGTGAACCACGCTCACCACAGATGAGGTTCACCCAGGACCGCCACCCGCAGGGCCGAGTTCTTCCGGCGCATCCAGCAAGGCTTGGGGCGTGCGGGGCCCGACCGGGCGCCTACTAGCTGGCGGATGAGCCCTGGATCCGCGCCTGGAGCTCCCTGCCGGCCACGTAACGGGGCACGGAGATTCGACAGGCTGAAGGCGGGCTCCGTCCGCGGACGCGTGCCCCAATCGCTACGCAACTGGATTTCGGGACGAAGGTGTGCCCAGTTGTGCGGGAACCCCGCGCTCCCTCTGCTTCGCGTGTGGGCTGCTTGATCGCGAGGTTGAGGGATATACCCTTCCAGCCTCACCCCAATTCGAGCCCCCGAGCGTGTCTACGTCTGCAGTTCGAAGGCGAATTCCACCACCACAGAACGGCATTCCGGCCACACCTTGACGCCCATAGCGGGCGCGTCAATTACCCCAGTCGATCAGTCGTCCGCTCCGGACTCATCGTCCTCGATGTCCCCTGCAGGCTCCGCTTCGGGCATTGCGTCGATCGACTGGCCGTCGCGGTAATAGCGCCAGGCACTCTTATAAGTCGTGGGGCTGTCGTCGTACATGATCACGTAGCCCATGAGCGCCGCGACCTGCCACTTGTCTGGTATCTCAACGGCGATCAGCCGGAAGACCTGGTCCGCTGTCATCTCCGCGGCGGGGACGTGGACGCGGCGGGTCTTGAACGCTGCGGACTTCCCGTACCGGAAGTTGTACGGGAGGCCGGCCTTGGCCTTGTCCAAGAGTTCCTGCAGCGTGATCTCGCCTGGCGTCAGGCCCTCGACCGGCCGGTCGAGGTCGATGGGGAACTCGACATCGAAATGGTTCTGCTTGAGGACAGTGCTGTCCCGCTGACGCCCGGGGTCCTTGTTGCCGAAGCCGTTGTTGTTCCAAGGGATGTTGCCCATCTCCTTGTGGTGGCTGATGAGCAACCGTTCCGGGGCCAGAGCGGAGAAGTCCTCCGCCACGTACAGACAGGAGAAGGCCACTTCGTCCAGCGAGATCCTTCGGCGCCCAGAGATCTTGCTCAGGTGGTTGCGCAGGCGGGCCGGCAACGACTTGTCGGCCTTCCCGACGTAAACGAACTCGTCGTTCAGGTAGAGCTGGTAGACCCCGGGCTTCTCCTTGAGCCGGGCGATGTTCTCCTCGTGGAGGGGAACCCTGCCCATCCCGTCGAGCGCGTCCGCCAGCTGGTCGCCGAGCGCCTTGGTGATGCTCAGGGTGAAGTCCTTGTGGTACCGCGTCCCATCGTCGGACCCCACTACCGGCGCCATTCGCCCACTCCCTTGGTCGACGTGATCTCAGAAACCCTATCGGCGGCCTGCGGACGCGGACGAATCTTCGTCTCAAAATGGCTTGAAGATCGCCAACTCCGCGGTATGCTTTTGGAATGGCTGAGCTGCAAGAAGGATCCAAGAAAGATCGCACGGGTGTCGAACTCTTCGCCGGCGCCGGCGGCCTAGCCATGGCCGTACACCGCGCGGGTTTCCGCCCCCTGCTCTTCAACGAGTTCGCCAAGCGGGCCTGCGAGACGCTTGAGGCCAACGGGGCCGACCGACTCCCGGAGGATCAGAAGCCCACCCAAGCCCCCGGACCCCACGAGAAGGTCCCCCTCGTGGCCGGCGATGTTCAGCAGCTTGATTTGAGCTACCTGGCCGGCAAGGTCGATGTACTCGCCGGTGGCCCTCCTTGCCAGCCGTTCAGTCTCGGCGGCGTCGCCAAGGGCGACGAGGACAAGCGGAACATGTTCCCACAGATGTTCAGGGCCATTCGCGAGATCCAGCCGAAGGCCGTTATCTGCGAGAACGTTCGAGGCTTGCTCAGGCCGTCCTTCAAGCCCTACTTCGACTACATCCAGCGCGAGTTGAAGCTCCCGTTCGAGGAACGCGTCGAAGGTACCGACTGGCAGCAGCACGACGAGTACCTGCTGGAGCGCCTGAAGGCGGAGCCGGACGACCTGACGAAGCGGTACGAGGTCGTCATGATGGAGGTGAACGCGGCGGACTACGGGGTGCCTCAAATCAGAAACCGCGTGATCCTTGTCGCGTTCCGCCGCGACTTGGCCGTCGACACGAAGCTCTTCGAAAAGCTCGTGCAGCCGACACACTCCGACAAGGCTCTCATCCGGTCCATGAAGAACGACAGCTACTGGGTTCGGCACTCAGCCGACCCGAAGCGCGCCGTTCCGGACCACGTGCGCGAGCGGGTCATGGCCCGCCTCCCGAAGGACATGCCCGAGGACGACGGACGTTTGCCCTGGTACACCCTCCGGGACGCGATCGCGGGCATCGGCGAGAACAAGCCCCTGCCTGAGGTCGAGGATCTCGATCGCACCGAGCACCTGCTTGGCGGATTCACGGAGCACATCGGCTGGCCCGGAGCCCGTATCTATGACGGTCACACGCCGAACGAGCTCGACCGCCCTGCGAAGACGGTCAAGGCCGGCGTGCATGGAGTACCGGGTGGCGAGTCGGTCATGCTGCTTGACGACTTGGTGGAAGACGAGACCGCTGAGGGCGGCGTCAGGTACGCACACCGGTATATGACAGTCCGAGAGACCGCTCGCGTCATGACTTTCCCCGACACCTGGGAGCTCATGGGCCCGCGCGGAGAGAAGATGCGGCAGCTGGGCAACGCCGTCCCGGTCGTCCTTGGTGAGGTCTTCGCCAAGGCTGTCGCCGCGGTCCTGGACGAGGCGGAGGAGCGTCAGAAGTGACCGAGCCCGCCAGCAGGGCACAGCGCGGCTGGAAACGTGACTCGCCGCCCGACCGAGCGTGGAAAGGGCGGCCCGGCAGAAGCCGGGACGCTCTCGCGGCTGAACAGGATCGCGCGGCTGGCGGTCGCCATCGGCGTTCGGTAGATCTCGGTAACGGCCGACTCGCCCGAGCCTCGGTGGAGCTGAAGGTACTTCCGGACACACGCCGCATCCGCGCCTATCTTCGCTGGTCCAACGCCGGAAAGTCCCCTGCCCGATACCTCGGGCAGGTGGATCACGACAGACGGGCCGCGAATCTCGTCGCGGGATGGAAGCTGGCTTGGGAGAAGGGCCTTCTCGCCGAAGAGCCTCCGGTGGAGGGCTCATGGGCGTCCTCTGCCGCTGTACGCGCCTCAATGCGGGGCAACCGGAACAAGGACACCAAGCCGGAACTTCGGCTGCGGTCGTTGCTGCATAAGCAGGGGCTCCGCTACCGCGTGGCATCGCGCCCCTTGCCCCAGCTACGGCGCACCGCCGACGTGCTCTTCTCCAAGCAGAAGGTCGCCGTCTTCGTCGACGGTTGCTACTGGCATGGATGCCCCGAGCATCTTCGGGAGTCAACCAAGAACGCCGGTTTCTGGCACAGCAAGATCGAAGGCAACCGTGCCCGCGACGCCGAGACTGATCGCCTGCTGCGTGAAGCGGGGTGGACCGTCATACGTGTTTGGGAGCACGAAGATCCTGAAGCCGCTTGTGCACGAATCTCGGAGGTCGTACGACGCTGATACTTACGGTGCTGTCGAAGCCGACACGCTCGTGGCCGTACGACCTGGTGATCGTCGACAAGCTGCCACCGGCCGTCCAGGGCATCGGCGGTGCTGATTAGTCAGGCACCGCTTCTGGCGACTCTCCGTGCTCCAAGTAAGCAGTCAGGCCGTTTGCCCGGGCGTTGATGCCGGCGGAGATGCGGCGCGCGAGGCGGGCGATTGTGAGGTCCGGCACCTGGTCGGCGTCGTGGAAGTCGTAGGCGCGGAGCTCGTCCGCCTGCAGTGCGATCTGACGGCGGTCGCCAGCGCGCAGTCGACCGCCGTCGAAGAGGTAGAGGACCTTGTCTCCTTCTCCGGGGTTCGGTGCCCAGTCGACGACGAGCAGGCGGCCGATGTGCGGCGCGATGCCGAGTTCCTCCTGGACCTCACGTACGCAGGCTTGCCGAGGCGACTCCCCCTCCTCGACGTAGCCCCCGGGGATGTCGCGGTAGTCCTTGTAGGACGGCTCGACGAGGAGGACTCGATCTTCTTCGTCGAAGAAGAGAGCGCCGGCTGCCATGCGGGGGCGGGCCATCTTCGCTTCGTGCTCGTTCTCGCTCACCGGTCGGACTCTAGCTACCAGCGACGAGGCCCACCCTACGGGCCAGGTCAGCCACGGCATGGGCAGGCCGAGCTGGTGCGTGGCCTCTGCCGGACCGTTCCGGGAGCCGAATGAGATCAGAGCTGAGGTTACGGAGGCGTGGTCAATCCGGGTGCACCGAGCTTCACGCTGAGGCAGTCGTTCGAGTCCACCGCCATCCCGGTCGGGGTGTAAGCGATGACACCGTGCTCGGGCCCGGCCAGTGCCCGCATCGCGGAGCAACGCTGACCGGCGTCGCCACTCGTGTACTCGATCACAACTGAGTCCCTGCGGTCGGCCGGGTCTTCTTCATCAGGATTGCCGGGCAGGATGTGGGCCGCCTTCACGTCCTGGACGCGCTTCACCCAAGGGGGGACTCCCGCACCGTAGCTGGGAGCCACGCGGGGGGTGGGTGTGCCATAGGCCTGTGGCGTCGCCGCAGTTGATGGTGAAAACGCCGAGGGGCTGCTCGGTGCTGAAGGTGCCGCCGACACCTGCGGAGTCGCCGAAGCGGCCTCGTCCGGGTCGTGGCCACCGGAGTCAAGAAGGAATGCCAAGGCGGTGACGGCTATGAGTCCGGCACCGGCGAACAGGCCGGCCCGCGAGAGTGGTGGCCGCGCAGCAGCAGGTGGCGTCAGGGAGGTCAGTCTGTCCGGAGGGACGGATAGCTCGCTTCCGGTGCTGAGCATGCGTATCTCGACGTTGCCGTCGGCCGCGTGACCGGTGACATTGGCGCGGTTCCCCAGGTACAGGACGATCGAGCCAACCGGGAAGCTCTGTGGCGCGGGAGTCAAAGCGGGACCCTTCGATTACAGGTGTTGGCTGGCTTCAGTTACTGAGGCCGAGGATCTCCAGGTGACCCGCGAAGCTCTCGGCCAGGCTGGCCAGTACGACCTTGCCCTTGGCCGCGGTCGCATGGGATGGGAAGCCGATCACACCGGCTTCGGTGTACGCACTCATGCCCTGGACCAGCAGGAAGGGACGGCTGCCGCCGTCATGGTCGGCATCGGCGAACCCGTCCCGCACCAGCTCGGGCGCCGCGTGAAGAAGGATGGACGTCTCGATCTCGCCGGCGTGCATGTCGGCGTGGCGGTCCGAGACGAGGTCGGCGTGGTCGCGGGCTCGGTCCCAGTCGGCTCCGAGGGGGAACAGGGAGACCGCGGGCCCGTCGACGTTGGCCTCCTGGACGACGTTGGACAGGACGTAGTTCCCGCCGTGGCCGTTGACGATCACCAGCTTGTGGATGCCGGAGCGGGCGAGGGACGCGCGGATGTCGTCGATCACGGCGTAGAGGGTCTTCGCGCTGATGCTGACCGTGCCGGCGAAGGCGGCGTGCTCGTGGCTGCACGACATGGTGATGGGCGGGAGCAGGTGGACCGGGTAGGCGTCACCGATCTCCTGGCTGATGATGCAGGCGATCGCCGTGTCGGTGATCAGCGGGAGGTACCGGCCGTGCTGCTCGAAAGAGCCGACCGGGAGCACGGCGACGTGGGGCTGCTGCTCCTGGACGTCCGTGCTGGTGGCGGTCGGCAGCAGGTTCACGGCACTCCCCGGGTCGGCTATCGCTCGACCATCATCATCCGCCATCGTCGTTCGGGCAGGTGTTTCGTCTATCTGCGCTGGGGACTGGTGCGGGCTCGGTGGCGGCCTCCGCGGGGGCGGGGAAGCTCATCCATCTCGCTTCGCGTATGGGTGCTGCTCCGGTGAGGTGTATCTCGGAGACGGATGGACTGCCATACCCGCTCGTGGAGTTCGGAGATGCACGGACTGCAGGCGAACATTGGGGCCTGCATGCCCGCGACGCTCGCCGGCCCTATCCATAAGACGCGTGTCCGGCGTTGGCCGCAGTACAGCCAGCAGACACCGTCGACCCACGTGTTCGAGTCATCGGCTTGGGCGGACGTGGGCAGACCTTCGTGGGCGTACGCCGCGATTCCGGGAATCACCAGGTGGTTGAGCATCAGGAGTCTCCAGTTCGGTTCGCGTCTCTACCGGTTGTGGGCAGGCAATCCAGATGGGGCCTTGCGGTGGTGGCTACTGGCGGATGTACGTGAGTCCGGGGGCACGGTCGAGGTCGAGGGTGAAGCGGTCGACCTCGCCTGTGCCACTGGGCACGGTGAGGGTGTAGCCGTTGCCTGCGTAGTTGCCCGAACCCGTGGGGGTGAGCCGGTCGTATGTCCCTCGGCGCCACAGGTGGAGGGTGTCGGAGCCGCGGGTGAGGCGAAGACTGCCGGGGGCCTGGTCGCAGGTGAAGGTGCCGAGCTCTGTGTGCTGGCCGAGGTCGTCGGGGGCGGGCTGATCTTGTACGGCAGTACCTGGGGTTCGCTCCCGGGCTGCTGCACAGACGAGGGCCTCCTTCGGGGCCAGCGTCGGTTGCTGGTGGAGGTCCCGGAGGAGGGCGGCGGTGACGCGGTCGGCCGCGAGCCCGGCGTTGTTGGACAGGGCGATGACGCGTAGCCCTGATGCTTCCACGTGGGCAGCGGCCGAGAAGCCTTGTTCGTGACCGTAGTGGAAGACGGCAGCGTCGCGGCCGGGGCGGGCGTCGGCGTAGAGCCCCGGGCCGTAGAGGTAGGGCTCGTGGTCGCTGGGATCGTAGCCAATAGCTTTCTGCCAGGGGAGTTGGTGGGGGTGCTGCCAGCGCTGGTGGAGGTGGGTGAGCCAGCGGTCGAGGTCGCCGACGGTGGTCCACAGGGTTCCGGGACCGGGCAGGGTGACCGGCACTTCTGTGTGTCGCCAGCCGTGGTGGGTGGCTTGGTAGGCGGATGCGGCTCCGGGGATGACCTGGCGCGGGTCCGCCTTGAAGTGGGTGGCGTGCATTCCGAGCGGGCCGAAAATGCGGTGCCGGGCGAGGTCGGGCAGCGTGGATCGGTGGATCGTTTCGAGGATCTCTGCCAGGAGGAGGTAGTTGGTGTTGCTGTAGAGGAAGCGGCCTTCGGGGACAGCGCGCTGGTCCTGGCGGTAGGCGAGGGTGCGCAGGTCGCCGGCCGTGTAGTGGTCGAGGTCCCGGAAGCCGGCAAGGGAGAGCAGGGACTCGGCATCGCGTATGCCTGACTGGTGGGTGACCAGGTCCGTGACCGTGACATCGCAGATCTTGAGGCGGGGCAGCAGGTCCGCGGCCCGCTGGTCCAGGTGCAGGAGATCGTCATGCGCAGCGAGCAGGATCAGGTGGGCTGTGATCTGCTTCGCGACTGAGCCGACGTTGAAGGTGGTGTCCGGTCCGATGGCCAGTCCGTGTTCGAGGCTGGCGAGACCGGTGTGGAGAAGGGTGGGCTCTTCGCCTGGCCGGTGGACCAGCAGGGACAGCCCAGGCTGCTCGTCGAGGGGCGCGTTCACAGGGCGAGGGCCTGGTGATGGGCGGCAGCGAGGCGGCGGCGCAGACCGTCGTCGCTGATCAGCTCCAGAGCGCGGGCATGATCGGGCGCGGTGCCGACAAGGAGGCTTCGCTGCTGGTCAAGGTAGGCGGTCAGGAACCGGTGCAGGTCTCCCGTGGCGCTGTTCAGCGCGAGGGCGGTGAACAGCATGGTGAGCGGGAACGCCCAGCAGGCGTGGAGGAAGCCGAACGCCGGCCGCATCGTCTGTTTCCACGGGGAGTGGAAGTGCCCGGCGTCGCTGATCTTGCATCCCGTTGCCGCGAGGGCGTCGTTCAGCCAGTTGTGCCCGGCCTCGTGGATGAGGTCGCGGGCCAGGACGACCGGGTCGTCGACGTGGTCCATGAAGACCGTGCCCGGCAGGCGGCTGATGGTCCAGCTGTCGAGGGTCTCGCCGAGGTTCTTCGTCCGCAGCAGGCACAGGACGACGGCGTGCGCGGCGAGCAGGTCACCGAAGCCCGCAGCTGCGGCGCTGGCGTAGGCGTCGGCCGCGAGCTTGCACAGGTGGGGCTGGGCGGGTTCGGTGCCGGGGCCCAAGACGTAGTAGGGGGTCTCTGAGATCGCGGATCGGGGCAGGTCGGCGAGTGTGGGCGCGACGACCACGCGGGCGCCGACCGCTGTGGGGACGGAGCCCGTGGTGGCACCTGCGTCGGGGTGGGCGACGTACCAGTCGAAGGTCGAGGCGTCGCCGGCGCGGGCGGCAGCTTCGGCTCCTTCGAGGGCGTGGTGGGCCAGGCAGTAGTTGGCCGCCGTGCTGGTGCTGGGCTGAGGCGCCTGGGCTCCGGGGCGGACGACCGTGTGAATTCGCTGTGTGCGCTCGTGGTGCAGGTGGTCGATCAGCGGGAGGTCGAAGAGGTCGGCGAGGGTGTGCATGAGGCGGCTCTCCTGTTCGGTGGTGGGCCCGGGGCCGGGCCGCAGGTGCTGGCGGCCCGGCCCCGGGGGTGTTCACCGGCGGCGCTCAGAGCGCCGAGTGGCTACGGGTGTTCAGGCGGTGGTGGTCTCCGACTCGGCCGCCGGCCAGCCCTCGGCCGAGACGCTGGAGGTGTGGGCGGTGGTACGGACGGTCTCGTCCTCGCCGCGCAGGTCCTCGACGTTGGCGAGGAAGTCGGCGATGCGGTCCTGGTTCATGAGGTGTTCCGCCTTTCGGTCTCGTTGGCTTCGGCTCGTTCCGCTTGCTGTGCTGTGGTGCCGGCTAAGGGGCGGAGATCTCGCCCTGGTCATGAGGGCTCCCTCACGTTGTCAGCGCTGGTGTAGGTCGGCCGCGGTGCGGAGCGCAATAAGCAGGTCGTTCATGGCGGGCCGGTCGGCCGCGCCGTCGGACAGCGCGGAGGTCACGACGCCGCGCAGGGGCTCCGGGATGAGGGGGCGCTTCGTGTGGCCGGCCAGGCGGGGGATGTCCGCGCACAGGTAGCGGTAGACGAGGACGGCGAAGCTGAACACGTCGGCTGCCGGGGTGGCCTCGCGGTAGCCGGTGAGGTACTCCGGCGGCCAATGGACCTCGGGACCGCGGTGTTCAGGGCCGCGCGGGCTGGACAGGCGGCGGGCGGCTCCGAGGTCAGTGATCAGGCCCCGGTCCTGGTCGATGAGGATGTTCTCCTGGTAGACGTCGCGGTGGACGATTCCACGCTGGTGCAGGTTGACCAGGCCGCTGGCCACGTCGGCGAGGATGCTGAGGCCCTTGCCGGTGTCCTTCGACGAGGTCATAAAGGCCCGGAAGTTCCCGCCGTCGCAGTGCGGCATGGTGTACCAGTCGAACCGAACCGAGCTGCCCTGTTCCAGCAGCGGGACGATGTGATCGGTTCCTCCGGCGGCGGCGGTCAGCTCCGCCTCGTGGCGAAAGTCTTCGCGGGTGAGAGCGCGTTCGGTCTCCGTCATCTGCGCGTACCAGTAGAAGCCGTACGCGGCGAGCCTCTCGCTTGGGTCAAGCTCGGCCAGGACGTGGTTGCTGCCGAACCCCGCCTTGACTACGACGTCCTCCTGGCCGAAGCGGCTTGCTCTGGCCAGGGTGCTGGCCCGCGTGAACGCGAGGAGGTCGCTGATGTGCCAGCCGTCCGTGCGGAGCTGATCGAGGACCCAGGCTGCGGGATGCATCGGGTGCAGGTTCATCGGCTCGCTCCCTTGTTCGTGGCCGTGGGGCTGCCGGCCGAGCGGAGGTCCTTCATGCAGGCGTTCACCAGAGCTTCGAGGTCGGCATGGGTCGTGCAGGGGTGCTTCAGTACGGGCAGGCCGGTGGCCTTCGCCCAGGCGTCGGCGGCCTCGTTGTAGAGGTCGGCCAGCCGGGCGGCGGCCTCGGGCTGTTCGGTGAAGCGACGCTCTGTCGCACGTCGAGTGATGCGGTCGTGGCAGATGTCGGGCTCGGTGGTCAGCAGAACGGTCAGCTGCGGACGGGCCTCGGTTTGCTCGGCGAGACGCTCGACGTACGTGTCGACGTGCTGCCGGTGGACCAGGGCGAGCAAGCAGGCGGTGGAGAGGGTGAGCCGGTCGGCGAGGACCGGGCCCTCGGTGAGGGCGACGGAGATGTTGAAGCGGGAGTGCAGGGCCAGGTCCTGGGCTGCGGCCTCCTTGGCCTCCTGCTCGTCGCCGCCGTGCCCGGCCCGCAGGCGGATCAGCGTGCGGGTGGCGGGGTGGGAGAGCCAGGAGAACTGGCCGATGTGGCTGAGGGGGATGCGTTCTGCGTGGGCGGTGGCCAGGAGCCGGTCGCGGAGGGTGCTCTTTCCGGCGCCGGCTATGCCTTCCAAGGCCAGGAGCACGCGCTCACCCGGCCGCGTTGGGTTCGGCGATGAGCCAGCTGATGAACTTGGCGACCCGGCCGGCGGTGACCGGGAGTGTTCCGTGCGCGAGCTGGGAGCCGTACAGCAGGGCTGTTCCGGGGGCCGGTGCGACGCTCCAGCGGGTGCGGGGCATCTGCTGGAACCAGGTCGCGGAGTTGTCGGCTCCGTCGTGGGCCAGCCACATGCCCTCCGCGTAGCCGTTCGAGGCGGAGTCGGTGGCCTTGCCGGTCCACAGCCGGTCGCTGGAGGCGGTCTCGACGTAGAAGTCGCCTCCAGCATCGGCCTGGGTGATCACGACGCTGATGCCGGCGATCTGGCGCGGCCAGGCGAGCGGGTCGGGGGCGATGCCGTCGAGGTGGCTGGTGATGTGCTGGCCCATGCCGTACTCGACGTACGTCCACGGGCGGCACAGAGTGATCGAGGGCATGACGCGGGAGAGCGCCGGGCGAGCGCGTTCGAAGGCGTCACCCAGGAGCTTCTCGGCGGCTTCGGGGATCGAGGGGATCTCGACGCGTCCGGTCGGCTCGTAGACGGCCATGGCCTCTTCGGGGCTGTGGCCGGGGATTTCGTGGATGGACGTACGGCGCTCGTCACCGAAGCGGCTGGTGCCGCCGCTGGTCAGGACGTCGTTCATGTGGTCGGCGAGCTGGGTCCGCTCGGCGTTGCTGAGGAAGTTCTCGATGCTTCCGACGCCGACGGTCTCGGCAATGTGGATCACTTCGTGGTTCCCCCTTGCTGGAGCACGCGGTGGATGTCGTTCAGGTCCGTGCAGTGGTTGAGCCAGCTGACAACCGGGCTGCGAGTGGCGGCCAGCGGGTCCTGCCACAGGGCGAGGAGCTCTCCGGTCAACGGCAAGTCGCTGCTGTCGGGCAATAGGCCGACGTCGGGTGCCTCGGCCTGGACCAGGCCGCCGCACAAGGCCCCGTGCTGCTGAGTGAAGACGAGCGCGAGACGACTGGCGGCCGTGGTGCGGCAGGCCCGCACGAGGGGGTCCGCGGGCAGCGGCAGGCCGTACGCGCGGTGCTCGGTGACCATCCATGCATGGGCGATGGCGGCGCCGGAGGCTGCGACGCGGCAGACCGCGCAGCACCAGTGGTCGAATTCCGGGCAGAGGAGGAGGTGCGCGCCGACGGTGGTTGCGATTTCGTCGAGGACCGGCCAAGCGGTACTGGCCAGCACGGCACCGACGTCTGGCTGTCCGAATCCCGCGGTGTCCTTGTGGTTGCAGCAAGGCTCGTCCGCTCGGGGCAGCTCGCTGAAGGTGAGGGCGGGTTCGATGAACAGGGTGTGGAAGTAGGCGATGCGGCCCAGAAGCTGGTGGATGGTAACCGCGTCGCCGGGCTTCATCGCAGCACCCCCTTGAGGGCTTGCGGCAACACCGGCAGCGGGCAGGCGCACGCAGATTCGGCCTTGGGGCGCTCGGCGTCGAGGGCTGCGGCCCACACCGCGGTGGCTTCGTTCAGGCGGGCGAAGTAGCCGTCCCACCCCTGACCTGAGCCGGGGTTCAGGCTCAGGTCGAGGACCGGGGTGGTGGTGCCCGTGTTCTCGCAGGTGAGCTCCGAGCGGCCGACGTTGACCTCGATGCCTGCGGGGAGGAGGGCGCTCGCGAAGGTGGCGGCCCGACATAGAGCCGCGGCGGTACGGGCGTACTCCCGGCGGTTGCGGGCGAGGATCCCGAGGCGCAGCCCCGTCGGGGCTAGGTCCGCGCCGGTGTACTGGTGACCCTGGCAGCTGTCGTACGTGACGAGGCCCCAGGCTCGGGTGACCGTGTCGACCAACGGCCAGACGCCGGGTTCGATGGCCGCCCGCCACATCGGGTGGGCAGGGGTCAAATCGTCGGCCTCGTGGATACCGGCGAGGCCCACGGTGTTGATGTTGCCGTGCTCGCTGGTGTGCAGCCTGACTTCGCTGGCGACGAGGTTGGGAGTGTCCCAGCTGGTCAGGAAGGCTTTCACGTCGCGCATGCTGTTCGGGGTGCGCGGGCGCCAGCGCAAGCTCTGGCACCAAGCGCCGATGGGATGCGCGGGCTGGGCCAGCAGCGCGGCGACGCCGTCGATCATCCGCATGCGGTAGTCGCAGTACGCGTCGTGATCGTTGTCTGGGTCCTGGCGCCAGCGGGTGGCGATGCACCCTCCGCCGCAGGTGGTGCGGTAGTCGCAGGTCGTGCACTTGTCCATCAGGGCCTTGCCCTGATCCAGGAGGAGGGAGTCCTGCTGGGCGCGGACCACCTCGTGCTCGTCGGCCGTGGACTCCAGCTGGGTGAGGCGGGCCTGGGGCCAGGGAAGTTCGTCGCAGCTCCCGAGGCGGCCATCGGGGTAGAGGGTGAAGACGTAATCGCACTTGAGGTCGGAGAAGTGGCAGAACCCTGTCGTCAGACCCCGTAATCGCCGGATCGTGGAGACGGCCGGTTCCAGCTTGACGCGGGCGAAGTGTCCGGCGGTGATCCAGTGAGCGGTGGCGGCAAGGAAGAACTGGGCGTACTCGTCGGGATGGATCGCCCAGGCCGGGCCATCGGCCGCGTTCACGGCAGCCTGCTGAAGCAGTCGGCTGGCCGACTTGCGCCTGCTCGGCAGGGCCGTGGAGCGGCGGATCGTGGAGTCGAAGCAGGGTACGAAGCTGATCGCGTTGACCGAACCGAAGCCGGCGATGTGGTCCAGCACATCTTCGGCGCGGTCCAGCACCGCTGGGGTCACCGCGGCGATCACACCGACGCTCCGGCCCCGCTCCGCGAGCAGGTTCAGGGAGGCAGCGACGCGCGGATACACGGGCTTGCCGTCGTAGCCGAGACGCCAGGCGTTGCCCTGGGCGTCACCGTCGAGGGAGATGCCGATACGGAGGTCCGGGCAAAGGGCGTCGAACATGTCGAGCCAGTCGGCGTCGAGCAGGACACCGTTGGTCTGCAGGCTGACGCGAACGACCTGCGGCATGCCGGCCAGCTCCGCCAGGATCTCGCCGATGTGCTCCCGCCCCGCTGTCAGGGGCTCGCCGCCGTGGAGTTCGACGGCGAGCTTGCGACCCTTGAAGATGTCGGCCAGGCGCCGGATCTGGTCGGCGCTGACCCTGGCACCCCCAGGTGCCTCCTTGCGCTTCTCGTAGCAGTAGAGGCAGTCGATGTCGCACGTCTCGCCGCGCGTCTTGACGATGATCGACACGGCGGTGCCGGTGTCATCGGCGTCCAGGCTCCGGTAGAGCCCGTCGATCGTGTGGCGCTGTTCTGTGCTGAGGTTCATCGGCTGCCCCCTCCTATGCTGCCGTGACCGGATGACTGGCTAGTCGGACAAACGCCCCAGCAGGGCGCCCTGGCCGGACTGGAGAATGTGCGCGGCCTCCAGCGGGATCCAGAAGCACTCGAAGTGAGTCGGCTCCTGCTCGCCGTCGTGGTCCTCCTGGCTCATCCACCGCTCCGGCGTCGGCTCGGTGAGCTCCAGGTGGAAGACGTGCCGGTGCTGGATCTCGAACCGGTACGGGCTGATGTCGTACTCGGCCTCACCCAGCTTGCGGACGATCTTGAAGTCCGACAGACCGGTCTCCTCTCGGGCCTCGCGCAGAGCGGCGGCCTCCGGGGTCTCACCGGGGCGGATGCTGCCTGCGGGGACCTGGATGCCGACCTCCTCGTAGGAGTAGTCAGTGTGGCGGAACACCAGCAGACGCCCGTCGCGCACGACGTAGACGAGGACCTTTTCCTTCGTGACCTTCTCGGGCATAGCGAAAACCTCCACTTGGTACAGGAGCTGATTCGTGGGCCCGGCCCAGTGGAGGACCGGGGACGACGTTTCCCGTGGTCGACCGTGATCGGCCGGAGTCCTGGGGAAGCCCACGAGTCTAGGCCCCCAACTGGCCGTCAAATCAGCGTTATTCAGTCGATCAGATGACCCGTGCAGGTCCTGTCGGCTGCCGCGACCAAGGTCCGCCGCTTGGCCCTCGTCCGGGTGTGCGACGTCGAGCCGGCTGTCGATGTGCGGACCTTCGTCGCCGCGCGATCAGCCACTTCGTCGGCGCGATCGGCGGGCAGTCTCTGATCGCGTCCGCTGCCCTGATCTGCCCTTTGACCACTCGGGCTGCTGGGCAGGTCGAACTCCGCCCAGCAGCGCTTGCCCGTCGCCGTCAGATCAGCACCGTGCCGGTCGGCGAGCACGGACACGAGATACAGACCGCGCCCAGACTCGGCGCTCCAGCTCAAGGCTTCCGGCTGCGGCAGCACCTTCGCCGCGTCGTGCACTTCGACCACGAGCACCGGCCCCTCCTGGCAGACGCTCACAGTGACCGGCCCCGACGCGGTGTGGCGCACGGCGTTGGCGATCAGTTCGCCAGCAGCCAGCTCGATGCCGTCCAGCGTCTCCTCGTCGAGCCGTATGCCCCAGCAACGAATGCCTGTGACGACGCGGTGTCGTGCCTGCTGGGCGTCGGCTGCCGAGTGGGCGACGGTGAACGCGAGCTGGTGGTGCGCTGCCATGAGCGGGCCTCCTGAGCTGCCTGGTTTGCGTAACCACGGCGGAGGATCGGCCTCGCTGGGCCGCTGTCTTGCCGGGGCGAAGACGAAGTGTTCCCGGCGGCTCCTGCCTGAACGAGGCCCTAAGCAACGCCGAACGCGGCCCTTTCGTGCCTAACGGATGTCTATTCGCCGTCCACCTGGAATTTCTGGACAACAGATCTGCGATCGACGGCTGTTGATGTCTAGCGTGGATGCCGGACAAGGACCCCGGCATGAGGGAGCGGCTGTGGAGCCATCAGGACCGACCCTCTTCCAGACCCTGATCAACCAGCGGGGCTGGCAGGACTACCAGGTCTTCAAGCGGCGGTACGAACAGGCGGCCAAGCAGTTAGCCGAGCTGGAGGGCCCGCCCTCGATCGCGACGGCGACGATCGAGAAGCGGCAGTTCTTCCGGTACGCGCACGGAGAGGTCCGAACCCCGCAGACCGTCGGCCGCCGCGTCCTCGAGTTCATGTTCCCGGGCATCCCGGCCGCCCGACTGCTCGGGCCCGCGGAGTCCAAGCCGGGTGTCTCACCGCACCACCCGGCGGCCGACGACCGCAATGCAGTGGATCCATCCGAGTACGGCCTTGAAGACGTGGTCATGGCGGCGGCGAACGAGTCGGCGCAGTTCGCGGCCAGGGCAGAGAGCAGCAACGTGGGACCGCACACGCTGGAGCAGCTGGAAGCTGACATCCGCCGCCTCGTCATGACGTACCCCAACCGGCCCGTCGGGCCCCTGTTTCGCGAGGTACGTGCCTTGCGTGACCGCGCCTTCGAACTCCTCGAAGGACGTCAGCCACCGCGGTACACCTCCGATCTCTACGTGGGCGCCGGCGTTCTGTGCGGCGTACTGGCGAATGCCAGCTTCGACCTCGGCCGCTATGACGCGGCCGAGACACAGGCCCGCACCGCCTTCCTGTTCGGCGAACTCGCGGGCCACAACGGACTGCGTTCCTGGGTGCGCGGGCTCCAGGCGCTTATCGCGTACTGGGATGGGCGTCCGGTAGACGCCGTACGCCTCGCCGACTCGGGAAGCGCGTTCACTCCGGAATCGGGCACGGCCCAGATCCGGCTGGAGAGCATCAAGGCGCGTGCCTTTGGCCAGCTCAACCGGGCCAGCGATGCCTTGGCGGCCCTCAGTGCCGCCGACCGCCTACGAGATCAGCTCGTCGAAGGCGATGAGCTGCCCGGCGGGATGATGGCCTTCCCCGTCGAGAAGCAGCTGTTCTACTCCAGCAGCACGCACCTGTGGCTGGCGGGCACGCAGCACCTCAGCGACGCCGAGGCTCGCGCCGACGAAGCGGTGGAACTGTTCCAGTCCGCGCCTCCGGAGCAGCAGCGACTCGGTGAGATGTCCCTGGCCCGTATGGACCTGGCGATGGCTCGGCTGGGCCGAGGGGACATCGACGGAGCGGCGACCCAGATCCACGCGGTCCTCGGGGTCAGCGCCCGGCGCCGCACAGAGAGTGTTGACCGCCGGATCGGTCACTTCAGCCGTCAGCTCGCGCTGCACCCCGGGGCCGGATCCCCTGCCGCAATCGGGCTTCGTGAGGTGATCATTGCTCATCAGGAACGCATGCCCGCTCAGCTCCCGCCAGGAGGCAGCCAGTGACGACCGTGACCCTCTTGCACCCCGGCGCCATGGGCGCGGCGGTCGCCGCCCAGGCCGTGGCTGCAGGCCACGAGGTGCTGTGGTTGCCGGAAGGCCGCAGCGAGGCGACCCACCGGCGCGCGAGGGAAGCTGGCGCCACCGCCTGTGACTCGCTCGGCGAGGCGCTGGAGCGCAGCGAGATCGTCCTGTCGATCTGTCCGCCGCAGGCTGCCGAAGACGTGGCGACCACGGTCGCCGGCCACGCCTTCGCCGGGGTGTACGTGGACGCCAATGCGATCAACCCCCAGCGCATGCAGCGCATCGCGAAGGAGATCAGGCCGGGCGCCACGGTCCTCGACGGAGCGATCTTTGGTCCCCCGCCCGGTGGTCAACGGGCTGCTCGTCTCTACCTGGCCGGCAAAACCCAGGCCGTGGACACGACGGAGCCCCTGTTCAAGGACACCGCGTTGCACGTCCGCCGCGCGAGCGGCAGCGTCGGCTCCGCCTCCGCACTGAAGATGGCGTTCGCCAGCTACCAGAAGGCCGCCCGGACCCTTGCCGGCGTGGCCCACGCGCTGGCCGACGCCCACGGCGTCGGCGACGAGCTCACGGCCGAGGCGCAGGTGATGGCGTCCAACATTCTCTCCGACCCCGGGTACCTGCCCAGCGTTGCCGCACGCGCCTGGCGCTGGGCTCCGGAGATGGAGGACATCGCTGAGACCCTCCGCGCGGCGGGTCTGCCAGCAGACATGGCCGAGGCCGCGGTGGCGGTGATGTCGCGCTGGGAAGGAGACAAAGACCGGTACGACCTGCAGCTCACCGACGTCTTGTCCCACCTACGGAGCCAGGGTGAGTGAGCAGCGACCAGTCCTCTCCCCGGACGAAGTCCAGCAGCAACCCGTCGCCGCTGCCGTGGTCGTCCACGAGGGGCGGGTGCTGCTGGTGCGACGCCGCGTGGCGGAGGGACAACTGTCCTGGCAGTTCCCGGCAGGCAAGGTCGGGCCCGGCGAGACCGGGGAAGCTGCCGCTGTACGGGAGACGAAGGAGGAGACAGGCCTGCATGTGACCGTGGTGACTCCGCTCGGTGAGCGCGTCCACCCCGTCACCGGCCGGCTGGTGTCATACGTGGCGTGCGCGGTGGAGGGAGGGACGGCCCAGGTCGCGGACGCTGACGAGATAGCCGAGGCCGCCTGGGTGACCCTCGTGGAGATCCCGCGGTACGTCCCGTACGGCTTCTTCGAGCCAGTGCAACAGCACCTCGACGCCGTGATCGGGTGAGCAGAGACGTGTCAGCCCCCGCTTGGTTCCGTCCGCAGGAGTTGGATCTCCTTCTCCAGCGCAGCCACGCGGCGTTCTAGCTCAGCCCGACTGCGTCTTGTCGGCGCAGGCGGCGCAGCCATAGATGGGGTGGGTGGTTCGCCGGCGAGTCCGAGGGGCTCGAAGGCCACGATCGTCGAGGGATTCTTCCCACACTCCGGGCAACAGATCTTGCGGCTGGGTTCGGCGTTCTCGCAGTGACGAGAGGTCTCAACGATGTGCCCGCAGTAGAGCCGAACCCGCCACCGCCTGATCATGTGTTCCGGTGTCTTGAACGACAGCATCAGCTTGCAGACCTGCTCCAGGTTCTTCCGCTGGCGCTCCGCCATTTCGGGACTCTCCCGGACCTCGGCAAGGTGTTCATCGACCTGTCGTCTGGCAAGGTCGCAGATCCCCTCCAGATCCTTCTGCCATCGGTGGTCGCGTCGCGTGAGCTGGTAGTCCTCCAGTGGGACGCCGTGCCTCTTGTATTCGACCTCGCGCATGGGCGGCACCGTAACCGCCGGGGATCGGAGAGCAGGGGAAGAGCATGTTCCCTTTCGCCTAATGACACGACTTAAGCGCGTTGGTCGGTCAACTACTGGGGTTCGGTCAAAGCCGATCGGGTGCTCCTTCTGATCGGCTGTACCTCCGCGAACCGCCGGTACGCACTGTGAAGCCGCTCCCGGCGGCTGCGACCGCGGCTATCGGCGGTGTCGGAGTTGCTGGCTCGCAGGAGGCGTAGGTGCTGCGGGCTGACGGCTACTGGCCGTGTGAGTGGGAGCCTGGGCTCCCACGGAGGTCGAGCGTCGACGGGCCGCGTCGGCACGGCGGTTGGGGGCGGGGTCACGGCTGGTGTGCTGGAGGCGGGTGATCAGGACGCGGGCGGGCTGGCGGGCCGTGGCCAGTTCGCGCTGGGCTGCGGCCTCCTTCAGGAGCTGGTGGGGTTGGTGGCCTCGGGCCTCCGCGTCGGCCAGGAGGGCGGCGAGGGCGGGCCAGCTGGGGTCAGTGAGGATGCGGTCGGCCTGCTCGGGGACGGCGGCGCGTACGTCGTGGGCAAGGGTGCGGCGGGTTTCCTGCTTCGGTTGACGCTGTTCGAGTACGACGAGCGTGGGTGTGAGGGCTTGCTCGGCGGCTGCCTGTAGGTGGTGGAGGGCTTGGCGGGCGGCGTCGGCCTGGTGGGCGTGGCCCTTGGCCTCGTGCCAGCGGTTGGCGATGATCCCGGCCCACAGGAGGGCTGCGATCAGGGCGGCGAGGGCGCTGCCGTCGGGTCCGGTGGCGGTGTGGACGATGTCGCGGGCCGCGTGGCGGATGGTGTGGGCAGCACGGTCTTCCGCGCGGATCTGGGAGCGCTGGGCGCGGGCGAACGCCTTCGATGCGGCCTGGAGTTCGGTGCGGAGGTGGGTGGGGGCTTGCTGGGCGGTGGCTTCGAGGAGTTCGCCGAGGGCGGTGATGTGCGCCTGGGCGTGGGTGTCGTCGGTGAGGTCGGTACGGAAGGTGTCGAGGGCTTCGGTGGCCTGGTGCCAGGGTGTGGCGGGCTGGTTGCGGCGGGCGGTGGGGTGTTCCTCGGGATGGCCGGCTTCGAGGCGGGCCTGGAGCTTGGGGAGGGTGAGGTCGGGGGCGATCTTCCCACCGGGGTGGAAGATCTGTTCGCCGTCCTTGTTGAGGTCTCCGGGGCAGCCTGCGGCATAGCCGAGGAGGTCCCCGGAGGGGCCGCGCCGGGCCTTGACCGCGATGCCGTCGGCTTCGAGGTAGGCGAGGAGTTCCTCGGCGGTGCGGGCGTGGGGGATAGCGGCGCGGATACGGTCCTGGAGCCATTCGCGGCTGGTCTGCTCCCACCCGAGCCGTTCGGCCTTGTGCATCTCCGCCTGGGTGGGAGCGCGGGTCCCGGTGCGGTCGCCCTTCTTCAGGCGGCGCAGGCCGTAGTCCTTCTCTATCTGGCGGCATGCGTCGCCTACGCGGAAGCCGCTTTCGTGGAGCTTGGGTCGGCGGCCGTCCTCTCGGACGGTGGTGGCGAGGATGTGGATGTGGTCGTCGGCGTGGCGTACGGCGATCCAGCGGCAGGCCAGGTCGTCGCCTTCGGGGGCGATGCCGGCCGCGGCGACGATGCGCTGGGCGATCTCGCCCCACTCGGCGTCGGAGAGGTGACGGTCCTCGGGGGCTGCGCGGACGGGGCAGTGCCAGACGTGGTCGGTGATCTTCTTGCCGAACTCGCTGTTGCGGAGGCGTACGGGTTCGTCGAGGTAGTGGGCGAGCTGGGTGAGGGTGGCGTCCTCGTCGCGGCCGGGGTCGGGCATGGCGAGCATGGCGAAGCCAGCCACGATGCGCGGGTCGGTGTGCTCGTCGTGGCGGCCGGGACCGTAGAGGTAGGCGAGCAGGCCGCGGGTGTTCGCGCCGGAGGGCTTGATGGCTGCGATCACTGTGGTCAGGCCTCCTGCGGGTGGGCGGGCTCGCGCAGGGCTTCGGCGATCACCGTGAGCAGGTCATGGAGTTCGTCGAGACGCTGGCGTATGTCGGGCGGGGTGAGATCGCTGTTCAGGGCGCGGGCGATCTGGTTGACGTTGACGCCGATGCGGTTGCACTGGCGCAGGACCTGGGCGCGGAAGACGTGCGTGCGGCGCCGGTCCTCGGACAGGGGCAGGTTGGCGGTGAACCGCCCGTTGATGAAGGCGAGGACGATGTCGGCGGCGAAGCCGGATTCGCCCTTGTAGTTGTGCTCGGCGGCGGCCTCGACCAGGCGGGCGCGCTCGGTGTCGGTGAAGCGCAGCGGGCCGACTCGGTCGGTGCGCTTGTTGCCGGTGAAGCGGCGGATCGTGGGCTGGACGCTCTGCACCGTCGGCTCGCCAGCGGCGGGCTGGTGACTGCGCTCGTTACGGAGAATCTCACGCTGGATGGCGTGGAGCGTGTCCTGGTCGGGGCCGCCCTCGGTCCCGACCTCACGGTCCGGCATCCCCTGGCGCTGGGCCGTCTCCGCCACCCCCGGGGCGGAGATCCCCGAAGACCGGCCTTGAGTCGGACTCGGGGTACTACTGGCTCCGCCAGGGGCCGTCATCCCGAACGCGCGTCGCCAACGGTCGGTCAGCCTAGGCGACTTCGAGGCCAGCGAGGGCGTGGAGTCGAGGTCGTTCGGGTCGAGCGTCACAGGGTGCTTCTCCAGTGCGGGGGTGGCTGGCAAATCCGGGGACAGGCGAGGTCGGCAGGCGGGCACCAGCGGCGTTGACGCAAGGTGCGGCGCGCGGTCAGCGGGGCGATGCCCGGAAGGCCGGCGGTCCCCGGAATCCGGCGGATGGCTGTCTCCCAGTGCAGGCGACCGTGGAGTACGGATCGCGGGCTGGGGACCGAGCTGGTGGTGAGAGGACGGAGTCTGCGGTGTCCGCCGGGGACCGTGGCCATCAGGCAGCCACGCTCCCCGTCCGGCTTTACCGCCGTTGGCCTGCGGTGAATATCGGTCAGTGTCCGGGTGTGGTTCCGGTCAGGGCTTGCTGCTTGCGGAGGCCCGCAAGCTCCTTCTTGACCTTCCCCAGGCGCTCGTTGCTGATCGAGTGGCCCTCGCCCTCGATCGCCGCTCGCATCTGCTTCAGCGTCGGCTCCCCTTCCAGCCTCTCCACGATCGCGAGGAAGTCGTCCAGGTCACCGGTTGTCGGTCGGCCGACCTTCCGGGACGCGGCCGCAGGCGCGGCGGCCTTGCGGGGGCCATCGTCCGGCTCCGGCTCCGGCTCCGGCTCCGGCTCCGGCTCCGGCTCCGGCTCCGGCTCCGGCTCCGGCTCCGGCTCCGGCTCCGGGGCAGTCTCGGCGCCGGTGTCATCGGTTCCCTCTGGCACGTCCCCTATGGGTTCGGGACGGCAGCCGATGGCGCTCGCATCGGCCTCCGGGAGCAGAACGGAGACTGCCGTTGGGCGGCGACGGTCATCCGCGCGGCGTGGGGTGGCGGATTCGGCGACGCGCTCGTGGATCTGGCGCATGAGGACGCCGAAGGCCAGGAGGGCAGCAGCCGGGGGTACGGCGGCGACCACGTAGTCCAGCAGGGGCACCGCAGCGGCGCCCCTGGTGCCGCTGACGCCCGCGACGTTGAGGGCGATGGAGCCGAGGGAGCCGGTGGTGGTGAGGGCAATCGCCCACCAGTCGGTGACGCGGCGCAATCCGGCGCGGAGCATCAGGAGCTCGCCGGCGACTATGAACGCGTCCAGGGTCGCGGGCCAGGCCCACTGGCGGACGGGGGAGGCGCCCAGACCGTGGCGTCCGGCGACCTCGGCGAGGTGCGCGTACGAGAGCCAGAACGCTCCGGCTGTGAGGGCGACGATGACGATCCCGGCTGCTGCGAGCGTGTACCGCTCGGCGGCCTGAGCGGCAGCCGCTTGGCGCATGCCGACGGACGGTGCTGCGTCAGGTCTGGGCTCGCGGTTCGTGGTGGTGCGAGTGGCAAGGGTGGTCATGGGTATGGGGATGCTCCTGCGCGGCTTCGGGGGCGGGTGAGGCGTCTTGGGCGTCTTGGCCGTTGAAATCCCAGGTCAGGCCCGGTACGGGGGCGTGCATGCCTTCCGTCTTGGCGGGCTCTTCGGGCGTCTTCGTGCCATACGAGGGCGGGGCCTGGCTGCCGATTTCGGATGCCAGTGCTCTCGCCCGGGGGATGGCGACCTACTGTCTGCCGTCCCAGGCGGCAGCCCTGCGACCTGGGGCGATACGGCCAAGACGTCGGGGACGGGGCAAGACGGATGTGGGTGCCGTCCTGGGTGGGTTCCGTCTTGGCCCCGGTTGCCGTCTTGGCCGCATGCCTGTTGACCTGCGGTGTCACGGCAGGGACGGCAAGGACGGCAACCAGGGCGCGGCTCGGGTGTCAGCTCTTGCTGGGCGCACCGGTGGGGCCGACGGGGTGGACGGTGGGGTGGACGGTGGGGCAGTATCGCCGCCAGGGGTCGAGGAACTTGTGCCGCATGTAGCCCTTGCGCTGAGTTCCGTCGGCGAGCCGGACGTTGCCGGATCTGATGCCGAACTCGCGCAGCATCGCGCCGAGGTCGCGAGACTTAAGCCCGCCTCGCCCCCACTCCGCCCACGGGCCCTCCGGGTCCTGGCACAGGTGGTGCAAAAGTTCCTCGGTGGTGAGGCTGTCAACCTCGCGCTGGGCTGCGAAGACGCGCCGGATGTCGGCGAGGATCCGCGCTCCGCCGGGGTGTTCCTCCTCGGCCTCGGTTTCGGCGGCGACCATACGCGCGCACGCGGTGCGTGCGAGGGCGGGCCACTGACCACCGGCGAGATCGGCTACGGCGATCAGAGGCTGCCAGGTGTCGGCTGCCCGGTCTCGGACTGGCATGGGCGGCACCAGATCCATTGCCTCCGCGTGACGTGGGAGCAGCCACGCCTTGAGGCGGTCACGCAGACCGTGGAGCTTGGCAACGTCCCGGGGGACGCGGAACTCCTCGACGCTCTCGTCGCCCCCGCGACGGCGCATGCGCAGGACGACGGACCGGTCCATGACCGTGTCGGGCAGGTTCCCGATGCCGGCGAGGGCGGCCATCGCGAAGGTGGGGAACTGGACCACTTCGTGGTTGGGCCCGGACACCCGCAGGGTGGGACGGTTGCGCTGGTGGCCCGCGTTGAGCAGGCCTCGCATCTCCTCGTTCTTCTCTGCCACCTTCACGGAGCCGAAGATCGTGTCGACCTCGTCGACGAGCAGCGTCGGAGGGATATCCGTGATCGACCGGAAGATCGCGGCGGCTGAGGCGTTCACCGTGATCAGCGGGTTGTGGACGACCTCGGTGATGACGTCCAGCAGCCGCGACTTTCCACACCGCCTGGCCGGACCCAGCACCGCCAAACGCGGGGCGTGCTGCCACGCGGTCTGGAGGTGGGTGGCGGCCACCCACAACGTCACCGCCGTGAGGGCCTCATCGCTCGGCAGTACGACATAGCGGCTGATCTCCGCGTACAGGTCGTGCAGCACCTGCGCGCCCTCGGTGAGAGGGCCGACGAGAGGGGCGTCCTCGTTGGCGGACTGGGCCTCCGCCACAGGGTTTTCGGAAGCTTCGTCACCCACAGGCTGTGGATCCTGGAGGTGGGCGCCCGGCTGGCCGGGGATCGCGGTCGGCGGCCAAGTGGCGGGGGTCGACTCGGTGTCGGTTGTCGCAGGCTTCAAGGGGCAGCTCCTTCTCCGGTATCTGCGGGCATGCAGACGGCCGGGGTTGACCGTGTGGTCGCGGGTGGGGATGTCGCTGGGGCCTCCGGCGTCGGCACGCCGGAGGATTGCTCGCCTCTCACGGGCACTTGGCCACGCGGGGCGACGACGAACAGTACGTACGACCCCCGGCACAGTCCAGCGATTCTGTGTCAGCTCAGCGCAGAACGGTCTGATACCTTCCCTCGCCCTCACGCAGCCAGACCCAGCAGGTCCAGCAGGTCTGCGGTCACCACGCGGTACGCCTTGCCCAGCCTCAGCACCTTGCACGGGTACTCACCCCGCTTGGCCAGCTCGTAGCCCTTGCTCCGCCCGAGACCCAGCGCTCGGTTGCTGGTATCCAGGTCAACGGCTACCGGAAGCGCCAGCAGCTCATCCCGACCCATCCCCTTCAAGCCGGTTTCCATCGGGTTTTCGCGCATGTAGGGCACCTCTCGTCACAGCCCTCGGCGAACGCGGCGATCGCATCCGGCTCCAGGCCATAGAAACAACCGTAAGGAAGCTAATGTGTCTCCATGACACAACGCCGTTTCGATGATGAAGACGAGGACGACTTCCCCGAATGGGTCGACCGGATCAAGAACAACGTCGCCAGCGAGGTCCGGCGGCGACGGAAGGAGATGAGGTGGAGCGCACAACGGCTGGCAGACCGGTGCGAGGAACTCGGCCACCCGATCCCGCGCAACGTCATCGCCAACCTGGAGTCCGGTCGCAGGGCGAACCTGCCCCTGGTCGACGTCATGGTCCTGGCCGCGGCCCTGTACACGTCCCCGATCTGCCTGATCTTCCCCGTCGGCTACGTCGAGCAGACCCAGGAACTTCCCTTCCAGCACCTCGTCCCGACCTGGGACGCCATGAGGAAGTTCACCGGCGAGGAGCCGGGATACGACGCCGACGCCGGGCTGATCCCCGACTTCAACCGGCACGCCAGCCTGGTCCGCACCATCGAAGCCGCGCTTCGTGAGGTGGAAAGAGCCGGCTTCGCGGCGGAGACGGCGGCCACGCCCGCCGACCGCGAGGAAGCCGAACGCCGGAAGGCCGACTACGCCAAGCGGGCCGAAGGAGACACCCGACAACTCCTTTGGGTGCGCGAGAGCATCCGCGACGAAGGCGGCACGCCGCCAGACCTTCCACCCGCACTCGCCCCCATCGACCCACCTGATGAAGACACCGACGAAGAGGACGACATTTGAAGGGCTCCACCTACCGCCGTTGCTCCTGCCGCGACCCCAAGACCGGCAAGGAGCTCGGCACTTCTTGCCCCAAGCGCAACAGCAGGAACCACTGCACGTACTCCATACGCCAAGAGCTGCCCTTCCGCGAGGACGGCAGTCGGCGGTCCTTCGCCCGTGGCGGATACACCAACGCCAAGGCGGCGCAGGCCGACCTCGACCACGTGCGCGCCCTCCTGGGGCTCGTGAATGTCGACGACCCCGAAGGCATTCAGCTGGTCGCCGAGATGCTGGCCGAGGTCAGCGGCGAGAAGCTGCCCCTGCCCGACGTGGAGGAGACCCGGCGGCGGCTCAAGGCCGGCCAGGACCTCGTCGGCAGCCTGACCGTGGCCGAGTGGCTGGACCGGTGGCTGGCGGGCAAGCGGATCCGGAAGTCGGGCATCAGCCGGTACGAGACCGATATCCGCGTGCACCTGAAGCCGTACATCGGGCACCGGCGCCTCGACCGGCTGCGCGTCAGCCACCTGAGCGAGATGTTCACGGCCATCGCCGACGGCAATGCCGAGATCCTGGAGCAGAACGCCCAGCGGCGAGCGGCGGTGGAGGAGTTGGCAACGGTCCCGTGGAAGGGGGCCGAGAACCGTGCTCGCCGGAAGGCGCTGAAGGAGGCGATCGACGCGATGCCGGCCTTCCGTCGGGTGACCGGCCCTGCCACGCGCCAGCACGTGAAGGCCACGCTCCGCGCGTCCTTGAACGACGCGATCGGGCAGCAGATCATCACGTTCAACCCGGCGGCCCACGTCGAGATCGATCCGGTGCGCAAGCCGAAGGCGCTGGTGTGGACGGACGAGCGGGTCGCCAAGTGGGAACAGACCGGTGAGAAGCCCTCGCCGGTGATGGTCTGGACGCCGGAACAGACGGGCGCCTTCCTCGACTTCGCCGCCGACGACCGGCTGTACGCGATGTGGCACCTGATCGCGTTCCGCGGGCTGCGGCGTGGTGAGGCGTGCGGTCAGCCCTGGTCGGAGACCAACCTCGACCGGCACTCCCTCACCGTGACTGGGCAGCTCGTCCAGGACGGGTGGGAGGTCGAGGAGTCCGAGCCGAAGACGGACAGCGGCTTCCGCGTCGTCGCGCTCGACGACGACACCGTCGGCGTCCTGGAGCGGCACCGCAAGCAGCAGGAGGCCGACCGCTTGGAGTGGGGGTCGGCCTGGGTGAACACCGGGCTCATCTTCACCCAGGAGGACGGCTCCTGGCTCCACCCAGGCAAGGTCACGGACCTCTTCGAGCGGCTCGTCGCCGCGTCCGGGCTGCCGCCGATCCGGCTGCACGATCTCCGGCACGGGGCGGCGACGCTCATGCTGGCGGCCGACATCGACATCAAGATCGTGTCGGACACGCTCGGGCACAGCGACACCCGGATCACGCGCGACATCTACCAGAGCGTGCTCCCCCACGTCGGCAAGAGCGCCGCCGAGGCCACCGCCAAGCTGGTCCCCCTCCAACGCAAGGCCGACCAGGAGGAGCGGGCCCGGAAGGCCGCCAAAGAGGCGAAGAAGGCCGAGAAAGCGAAGGTCAAGGGGAAGAAGAAAGGCAAGGCCAAGAAGGCCGCACGCAAGGGCTGACAGCCGCTCCGCTCACGCATCGCTCACGCAAGCACTTCCACAGCATCCCCGTCGTGCGGCTCGGCATGCCCCGGGCATGAAAAAACCCCAGGTCACGGCGAGTGAGTCCTGGGGTTAATCCGAGCCGCCTTCGGGATTCGAACCCGAGACCTACGCATTACGAGTGCGTTGCTCTGGCCAACTGAGCTAAGGCGGCACCGCTGGTCAGACAAGTATTCCCTCGAAGAGGGGCGCTCATCAGCAGCGGCGCCAAGTCTACAGGGTGTGGACGGGTGCCCCGAACCAGGTTTCGCTCGGACGGGGCGCGGGACAGTTTTCGGGGTTTACGCGGCTTTCGCGGCCCACCGGGACGGCGGCCTCAGCACTTCTTGCCGTCCTGCGGGGCCTTGCCCTCCAGGAGGTAGCGGTTGATCGCGCTGTCGATGCAGTCGCTGCCGCGCCCGTACGCCGTGTGGCCGTCGCCGTCGTAGGTGAGCAGCGTGCCCGAGTCGAGCTGGCCGGCCAGCCCCTGGGCCCACTTGTACGGGGTCGCCGGATCGCGGGTGGTGCCCACCACCACGATCGGCGCGGCGCCCTTCGCGGTCAGCGCCCTCGCCGTGCCCGTGGCCTTCACCGGCCAGTACCCGCAGTTCAGCGCGGCCCAGGCCAGGCCCGCGCCGAAGACCGGGGAGGCCTTCTCGAAGGACGGCAGGGCGCTGTCCACGGCCTCCGGGCCGCTGAAGGCGGCGGGCTGGTCGAGGCAGTTGACGGCGGCGTTCGCGAACATCAGGTTGGCGTACCTGCCGTCCGCCTCCCGCTCGTAGTAGCTGTCGGCCAGGCTCAGCAGGCCCGAGCCGTCGCCGTTCATCGCCGAGCTGAGCGCCTCGCGCAGCTGCGGCCACGCGGTCTGGTCGTACAGCGCCGCGATCACCCCGGTCGTCGCCAGGGCCTCCCCCAGCGGACGGTCCGGGTCGCCGCTCGCGACGGGCTGCGCGTCGACCTTGCGGAAGAACTCCTTCAGGCGCGCCGCCACCGCGTCCGGGTCGCCCTTCCCCAGCGGGCAGTCCGGCTGCTTCGCGCAGTCCTTGGCGAAGGACGTGAAGGCCGTCTCGAAGCCCTCCGTCTGGTCCCGGTTCAGTTCGAGCGCGGGCCGGGTGGGGTCCATCGCCCCGTCCAGGACCAGCCGACCGACCCGGTTCGGGAAGAGGTCCGCGTACGTGGCGCCGAGCAGGGTGCCGTACGAGGCCCCGACGTAGTGGAGCTTCTGGTCACCGAGCACCCCGCGCAGCAGGTCCATGTCGCGGGCGGCGTCGACGGTGGAGATGTGCGGCAGGACCCGCCCCGACTTCGCCTCGCAACCCGCCGCGAACTTCTTGAAGGCCGCCACCAGCTCGGCCCGCTCCGCCGCGTCGTCCGGCGTCTGGTCCACCTGCGTGTACGCGTCCATCTCCGGGCCGCTGAGGCACTCGACGGGGCTGCTGCGTTCCACCCCGCGCGGATCGAAGGACACCATGTCGTACCGGGCCCGCACGGCGGCGGGATAGCCGATGCCCGCGTACGCCTGGAGATAGCCGATGCCGGAGCCGCCCGGACCGCCCGGGTTGACCACCAGCGACCCGAGGCGCTTGCCGGGCCCGGTGGCCGTACGGCGGGACACCGCGATCTCGACGTCCTGGCCGGAGCCGGGGTTCGCGTAGTCCAGCGGGGCCTTCATGGTGGAGCACTGGAATCCGGGGACACCGCAGTCGCGCCAGGTCAGCTTCTGCGTGTAGTACGGGCGCAGCGCGGCGGCATCGGGGGGCGGCGTCGAGGCGGTGCCGGACTGCGGTGGGGAGACCGCGGCGGCTCCGGGTTCCCCCAGCCCGCCCGAGGTACACCCGGAGAGCAGCAGCCCGGCGGCTGCGATCACGGTTCCGGTGGTACGCAGCAGGCGACTGGTGTCCATCCTTGGAGCGTACGTCGTTCCGGAGGACGTGAGCCGGCGTGCCGGGGCCGGACGGCCGCACGCCTTACGTGGCCCCCGCCGGGCGTGGCGCGGACCGGGCGCTGCCCGGCCCCGACGGCCAGTTCGCCCGTACGGGTGAGCCGGTCAACCGGATGTGGACCGCCGCCCGGCGGCACCGGCCTCGGTCAGCCCGCCCGCAGGGCCATCGTCATCGCCTCGACCGCGAGGAGCGGGGCGACGTTGCGGTCGAGGGAGTCCCGACAGGCGATGATCGCCTCGATCCGGCGCAGGGTCCGCTCAGGGCCCGAGGCGCGGGCGATCCGGTCCAGGTCGTGCCGTATCTCCTCGTTGGCGATGGCCACGGACGAGCCGAGCTGCAGGGCCAGGACGTCCCGGTAGAAGCCGGTGAGGTCGCTCAGCGCCACTTCGAGGGTGTCGCGCTGGGTGCGGGTGCGACGGCGCTTCTGCCGGTCCTCCAGCTCCTTCATCACGCCCGCCGTGCCGCGCGGCATCCGGCTGCCGGCGCCCGCTCCGGCGCCGAGCGCGGCCCGCAGCTCCTCGGTCTCCTTGGTGTCGACCTCGTCCGCGACCTGCTTCGCGTCCTCCGCGGCGGCGTCGACCAGCTCCTGCGCGGCCTTGAGACAGGCACCGATGTCGTCCACCCGCAGTGGGAGCTTCAGGACCGTCGCCCTGCGCTCCCGGGCGCCCTCGTCGGTGGCCAGCCGACGGGCACGGTCGACGTGCCCCTGGGTGACCCTGGCGGCGGCCAGGGCCACCGTCGGCTCGATGCCGTCCCGGCGCACCAGCATGTCGGCGACGGCCGCGACCGTGGGGGTGCTGAGGTTGAGGTGGCGACAGCGCGAGCGGATGGTGGGCAGCACGTCCTCCACGGAGGGCGAGCAGAGCAGCCAGACCGTGCGGGGCGCGGGCTCCTCCACGGCCTTGAGGACCGCGTTGGCGGACTTCTCGTTCAGCCGCTCGGCGTCCTCGACCAGGATGATCTGCCAGCGGCCGGTCGCCGGGGACGTGTAGGACTTGCGGACGGTGTCCCGCATGTCGGCGACCAGGATCTGGCTGCCGACCGCGACGACGGTGGAGACGTCCGCGTGCGTGCCGACCATCGTGGTGTGGCAGCCGTCGCAGAACCCGCAGCCCGGTTCACCGCCGAGGGCCCGATCGGGGCTGGTGCACTGCAGCGCGGCGGCGAAGGCCCGGGCGGCGGTGGTCCGCCCGGATCCGGGCGGACCGGTGAACAGCCAGGCGTGGGTCATCTTGGAGGCCGCGGGCGGCGCGGTCCCGGCCGTGCCGGCCGTGACCAGTGCGTCGGCGTCACGGGCGGCGGCGGCCAGCTGCGCCTGGATCCGCTCCTGTCCCACCAGGTCGTCCCATACGGGCATCCCGCCCACCACCTTTCACTCTCCGTGCACCCATTGTGGCGGGCGCCACCGACAATCCCGTCCCCGCCCGCGTCGGCGTCAGCCGCGGCGGCGCGGTCCGCGCTCGCCCTCGTCGCCGTCCTCGTCGTCCCGGTGGCGGCCCAGCAGTTCGTCCGCCAGCGTCGGCAGGTCGTCCAGCGGGGTCTCCTCGGCCCAGTCCGGGCGCGGCCGGCGCGGCCGTCCCTCGCCGTCGACGACGGGAAGCTCGCGCGTCCGGTCGTTGCCGGAGTCCCGGAAGATGCCCGAGGGCACCCGGTCGGTCGGGTTCTCCTCGGGACGCCGGGCCGTCGGCCGCGTGGCGGACCGGGACCGCCCGGTGCCGGGGTCCTGCGGGGACTGCGGCGCCTGCGGAGACCGCGGTGCGGCCGGGCGTACGGGCGGCAGCACCGCCGTCTCGTCCGTCGCGCGAACCGGCGGCAGCACCGCCGTCTCGTCCGTCGCCCGGACCGGCGGCAGCACCGCCGTCTCCGCGGCGGAGGCCGGGTCGACCTTGGGCACCGGGACGGTCTGGGTGACGTCGTCCGGCTGCACGACCCGCTTGACCGGCTTGGCCTCCGGCGCCGCCGGGGCCACCTGCGCCACCGGGGTCTCCACCGTCACCGCGTCGTCCGGGTGCGGCTCCGGCTCCGGCTTCTTGGTCATGCCGACCTTGGGCGCGGCAGCAGGCGCGGGCGCGGGCGCGGGGGCAGGCGCGGGAGCGGGCGGGGCGACCGCAGCAGCCTCCGCTGCCGCCGCGGCGGCAGCGGCCGCCGCCTTCGCCGCCGCCTCGGCCGCCACCAACCGGCGGGCCTCCTCGGCCTTCAGCAGGGCCTCCTCGGCGCGCCGCTGCTTCTCCAGACGCCGCTCCTCGGCCTCGGCCCGCAGCCGGGCCTCCTCCTCGGCCTGGCGCCGCAGCCGCTCGGCCTCCGCCGCGCGTGCCTTCTCCTCGGCCTCCGCGCGCAGCCGCTCGGCCTCGGCCCGGGCGCGGGCCTCCTCCTCGGCGCGCAGCCGCGCTTCCTCCGCCTGGCGGGCGGCCTCCGCCTCGGCCTTGATCCGCGCCTCCTCGGCCTCGCGGGCCAGCCGTGCCTCCTCCTCGGCGCGCAGCCGCGCTTCCTCCGCCTTGCGCGCCGCCTCTTCCTCGGCCTTGCGCCGGGCCTCTTCCTCGGCGAGGCGCCGGGCCTCCGCCTGGGCGGCCACCTCGGCCTCCGAGAGCGGCAGCATCCGGTCCAGTCGGTGGCGTACGACGGTGGTCACCGACCCCGGGTCCTGGCCCGCGTCGACGACGAGGTAGCGGCCGGGGTCGGACGCGGCAAGGGTCAGGAACCCGGACCGGACCCTCTGGTGGAACTCCGCCGGTTCCGACTCCAGCCGGTCCGGAGCCTCCGTGAACCGCTCGCGCGCCGCCTCGGGCGATACGTCGAGCAGCACGGTCAGGTTCGGTACGAGCCCGTCGGTGGCCCAGCGCGAGATCCTGGCGATCTCGGTCGGGGAGAGGTCACGGCCGGCGCCCTGGTAGGCCACCGAGGAGTCGATGTAGCGGTCCGAGATGACGACCGCGCCGCGCTCCAGGGCCGGGCGCACCACCGTGTCCACGTGTTCCGCCCGGTCGGCGGCGTACAGCAGTGCCTCGGCGCGGTTCGAGAGACCGGCGGAGGAGATGTCGAGCAGGATCGAGCGGAGCCGCTTGCCGACGGGGGTCGCCCCGGGCTCGCGGGTCACCACGACCTCGTGGCCCTTGCCCCGTATCCAGTCGGCCAGCGCCTGGACCTGGGTGGACTTGCCGGCGCCGTCGCCGCCTTCCAGGGCGATGAAGAACCCGGTGGCGGACGCCGCCTGTACGGGCTCCCCGCCGCGCAGCGCCTCACGCAGGTCCCGCCGCAGGGGGACGCCCCGGCGGTCGTCCGCCTTGGTGAGCACGACCACGGCGACCGGCAGCAGCAGGGCGCCGACCAGCATCAGGGTGAAGGCGGCGCCGCCGTGCGCGAAGACGACCTCGGCGCCGGTCAGCCGGTGCGGGCCGATCGCCGCGGCCAGCACGGGCGCGGCGACGGCGCCCAGCGCCACGGCCACCCGGACGACCGCCTGGAGGTGCTCGGTGATCCGGGGCCGCCGGAACTCCTCGGTCTCCTGGTCCAGCAAGGTGTGGCCGGTGTTGGCCGCGACGCCCGCGGCGACGCCGGCGAGCAGCGACAGGAACAGCACGGTCGCCATGTCCGGGACGAGCCCGGTCAGCAGCAGCGCGAGGCCGGTGACCGCTATGGCGAGGGCCAGCAGCCGGCGGCGGGACAGGGCGGGCAGCACCTTGCCGGCCTGGGTGGCGCGGATGCCCACGGCGGTGCCGCCGACCAGGGCGAGGACGAACAGCGCGAAGGCGGCCGGGCCGCCGCCCAGGTCGAAGGCGTGCAGGACGGACACGGACACGGCGCAGGACACCGCTCCGGCGACCGCGGCGCAGCTCAGGACGAGAAGCGGGACGGCGCCCGTACGGCCCTTGTCGGGTCGGTCGCCCGCCTTGGGGGTGCGCAGGCCCTCCAGCGGCGAACGCGGACGCGGGGTCGCCCCGCCCGGCAGGACCAGCGGCAGCAGCAGCGAGACCGACGCGGCGAAGAGGCCGGAGGCCACGTACGAGCCGAGGGCGGCCTGGTTCGCGGCGAACCAGTCGACGCCGAGGCCGAGCGCCTTGCCGACCAGGGTCGCGGCGAGCAGCGCGACCGCGGCGATCGGGAGCGCGGCGAAGGCCGTACGCAGGGTCAGCCGCCGCAGCGCGTCCAGGTGGTCCGGGAGCGGCCGTACGGTCGCCCCCTCCGGCGGCGGCGCGGGCAGCAGGGAGGGGGCCGCGCTCTCCTTGGCCAGGGTCCACAGCCGCTCGGCGGCACCGGAGACGAAGACGGTGGCCAGCAGCGCGGTCAACGCGTGGGCCGGGATCCAGTCGAGCCACAGCGGGGCGACGACGAAGAGCCCGAGGCGGACCCCGTCGGCCCCGATCATGGTCCAGCGGCGGTCCAGCTTGCCGCCGGCGCCCAGCAGCCCGGCCAGCGGGCCGAGGAGGACCGCGCCGAAGAGCACGGTGGCGAGGATGCGGACCCCGAAGACGGTGGCGACGGCGAGGGCCGCGCCGCGGGCTCCGCCGCCGAAGGCCCCTTCCGAGGCCGCTGCCTGGAGGGCCAGCAGCACCAGCACCAGCAGGGCCAGGGCATCGCCGATGCCGCTCACCAACTGGGCGCTCCACAGCCGGCGCAGCCTGGGAGTGCGCAGCAGTGCGCGCACCGCACGCTCGCGGGAATCCGCGGCTAGGGCTTCGTCGTAAGTGGGGTTCGCCGGGGCGGTAACGACCGCCGGCTGCTCGGCTCGCGTCATCCGCCCAGCCTATCCGCTGCGCTTGGCGGCTGCGGAGGGCTGTGCACGACCCCGGGTGTGACCCCGGACCCACCTTTCGGCCCCACCTGTCGGACCCGGCGCGGACGCGGCCCTCCGCCGTCGCCCGGATGCGGCGCCTTTGCGGGGCTCCGCCCGTGACCCCGCGCCTCGAACGCCGACGGGGCCGGAATTGCCGCATGGCTTCTCCGGCCCCGTCAGGGGTTGCTCGCCCGTAGGCGGGCCGGAGTCACCGCACGGTTCCTCCGGCCCCGCCCACCAGGGGATCACTCGTCCGCGGCCACCGGGGTCGCGACCGTCTTCTTGGCCGTCGCCTTCTTGGCGGTGGTCTTCTTCGCGGCCGTGGTGGTCTTCTTGGCCGCCGTCGTCTTCTTCGCGGCGGCGGCCTTGGTCGCCGTCGCCTTCTTCGCCGGGGCCTTCTTGGCGGGGGCCTTCTTCGCCACCTTCTTGGCCGGGCCCTTCGCCCGCTTCTCCGCGAGCAGCTCGTAGCCGCGCTCCGGCGTGATCGTCTCGACGTCGTCGTCCCGCCGCAGCGTCGCGTTCGTCTCGCCGTCCGTCACGTACGGACCGAAGCGGCCGTCCTTGACCACCACCGGCTTCTCGCTGACCGGGTCCGTGCCCAGCTCCTTCAGCGGCGGCTTGGCCGCGGCCCGCCCGCGCTGCTTGGGCTGCGCGTAGATGGCGAGGGCCTCGTCCAGCGTGATCGAGAAGAGCTGGTCCTCGGTCTCCAGCGACCGGGAGTCCGTGCCCTTCTTCAGGTACGGGCCGTAGCGGCCGTTCTGGGCCGTGATCTCCACGCCCTCCGCGTCCGCGCCGACCACGCGCGGCAGCGACATCAGCTTCAGCGCCTCGTCGAGGGTGACCGTGTCCAGGTTCATGGACTTGAAGAGCGAGGCCGTCCGCGGCTTGACCGCGTTCTTGCCCGTCTTCGGGGTGCCCTCGGGGAGGATCTCCGTCACGTACGGCCCGTAGCGGCCGTCCTTGGCGACGATCTGGTTCCCGCTGACCGGGTCCTTGCCGAGTTCGAACTCGCCGCTCGGCTTGGCGAACAGCTCCTCGGCGTACGCGATCGTCAGCTCGTCCGGAGCCATGTCGTCCGGCACGTCGGCCCGCTGGTGGCCCTCCGCGTCCTTCTCGCCGCGCTCGACGTAGGGCCCGTACCGGCCGACGCGCAGCACGATGCCCTCGCCGACCGGGAAGGAGGAGATCTCCCGGGCGTCGATCGCGCCGAGGTCCGTGACCAGTTCCTTCAGACCGCCGAGGTGGTCCCCGTCGGCCGGCACGACCTCGGTCGCGTCCTCCGAGCCGAAGTAGAAGCGCTTCAGCCACGGCACGGACTGGGCCTCGCCCCGCGCGATGCGGTCGAGGTCGTCCTCCATCTTCGCGGTGAAGTCGTAGTCGACGAGGCGCCCGAAGTGCGTCTCCAGCAGGTTGACCACGGCGAACGACAGGAAGGACGGCACGAGCGCCGTGCCCTTCTTGAAGACGTAGCCGCGGTCGAGGATCGTGCCGATGATCGACGCGTACGTCGACGGGCGGCCGATCTCGCGCTCTTCGAGCTCCTTGACCAGCGAGGCCTCGGTGTAGCGGGCCGGCGGCTTGGTCGAGTGCCCGTCCGCCGTGATCTCCTCGGCGGCGAGCGCGTCGCCCTCCGCGACCTGCGGCAGGCGCTTCTCGCGGTCGTCGAGCTCGGCGTTCGGGTCGTCCGCGCCCTCGACGTACGCCTTCATGAAGCCGTGGAAGGTGATCGTCTTGCCGGAGGCGGAGAACTCGGCGTCGCGCCCGTCGGAGGCCCGGCCGCCGATCTTCACGGTGACGCTGTTGCCGACCGCGTCCTTCATCTGGGAGGCGACGGTCCGCTTCCAGATCAGCTCGTACAGGCGGAACTGGTCGCCGGTCAGACCCGTCTCGGCCGGGGTGCGGAAACGATCACCCGAAGGACGGATCGCCTCGTGCGCCTCCTGTGCGTTCTTGACCTTGCCCGCGTAGACGCGCGGCTTCTCCGGCAGGTAGTCGGCCCCGTAGAGCTGGGTGACCTGCGCCCGCGCCGCCGACACCGCGGTGTCCGACAGCGTGGTGGAGTCGGTACGCATGTAGGTGATGAAGCCGTTCTCGTACAGCTTCTGCGCCACCTGCATCGTCGCCTTCGCCCCGAAGCCCAGCTTGCGCGAGGCCTCCTGCTGGAGCGTCGTCGTACGGAAGGGGGCGTACGGGGAACGGCGGTACGGCTTGGACTCGACCGACCGGACGGCGAACGAGGCATCGGCCAGCGCGGCGGCCAGCGCCCGCGCGTTCGCCTCGTCGAGGTGCAGCACCTCGCTCTTGAGCTGCCCGTTCGAGCCGAAGTCACGGCCCTGCGCGACGCGCTTGCCGTCCACCGTGTTCAGGCGGGCGACCAGCGTCGACGGGTCGGAGGCGTCACCGGCGCGGCCGGTGGAGAAGGTTCCGGTCAGGTCCCAGTACTCGGCGGTGCGGAAGGCGATGCGCTCGCGCTCCCGCTCGACGACGAGGCGCGTGGCCACCGACTGGACGCGGCCCGCCGAGAGCTTCGGCATGACCTTCTTCCACAGGACCGGCGAGACCTCGTAGCCGTAGAGGCGGTCGAGGATGCGGCGGGTCTCCTGGGCGTCGACCATGCGCTGGTTGAGCTCGCGCGGGTTGGCGACGGCGTCGCGGATCGCGTCCTTGGTGATCTCGTGGAAGACCATCCGGTGGACGGGGACCTTGGGCTTGAGGACTTCCTGCAGGTGCCACGCGATGGCTTCGCCCTCGCGGTCCTCATCGGTGGCGAGGAAGAGTTCGTCGGACTCGGCCAGCAGCTCCTTGAGCTTCCTGACCTGGGCCTTCTTGTCAGCGTTGACCACGTAGATCGGCGCGAAGTCGTGCTCGACGTCGACGCCGAGGCGGCGGACCTCGCCCGTGTACTTGTCGGGAACCTCGGCCGCGCCGCTGGGGAGGTCGCGGATGTGCCCGACGCTCGCCTCGACGACGTACCCGGGGCCGAGGTAGCCCTTGATCGTCTTCGCCTTGGCTGGGGACTCGACGATGACGAGTCGGCGGCCGCCCTTTGCGGTCTCGCTAGTCGGGGACAACTTGGCTCTTCTCTCCGGTCGGCACTCGGTCGCAGTACGGCGACGCTGCGGAGTGTGACGGTACAACCCGCCCCCGTGTCAAACGGCAGAAGCCCGCAACGGCCACTCGAACGGTAACCCGACAAGTGCCGTTTCTGCCGCCCGGATGCCGCGCCGGGGCGTTCCCGATCACCGGGCAGGGTGGCCGGAGGGCCGTCTGGCCGCGCGTTCGCGCCCGGTTCCGGGCCTGCTCCGACCTCGGCTTTCGAGGCCGGATCCACGGCCGGATCCCGGTCCTCCCGAGGGTCTCGATCCCGGTGCTGGAGCCGCGCGAGGCGTCGCGCTCCCAGGGCCGTCGACGGTCCGCCGGCGCCCCGCCGCCGAGCCCGGCCGGCGCCACGGCCGGGAACGGGCGCGGGAGCGGGCGCGGGCGCGGGAACGGGAACGGGAACGGGAACGGGCGCGTGACCTCCGCCACCGACACGCGGTGGCGGGGCACGCGCCCGCCTCAGGCTCGTGGAGCGGCCCCGAACAGCGGGAACACGGCCACCGCGAAGATCGCCGGACCGTATTCCGCGCCGCTTCCCCCTACCCCCGGGCCGCTCTCGGGATCCCCCCGGATCCCCCTGGGCAGGAGACTGGCAGCCGCACGGGTACAGCGGGCGAACCCCGGGTTACATCCCGGGGCCGACTGCCGCGCGGGGTCCGTCCCGGGGGCTTCAGCGGCGGTCACCGGGCCCTCCACGGGGCCGTCAAGGGGCCGTCAAGGGGCCGTCACGGGGTCCAGGAAACCCTGCTCGACCAGCAGCCGGATGGCCTCCGGCGTGCGGTCCCGCAGCACGATCGGGTCCTCCTGCATCAGCTGCGCGATCGCGTCGAGGATCCGGCCCGCGCTCAGTGAGCCGTCACACACTCCGGCGAAGCCGGCGCCGACCGTGTCGACCTTGGTGGCGCGCCGCATTCCGCGGTTCTGCCGGAGCACGACATGTTCCGGATCCTCCGCGCCGGGCGCGCCGACCTGTTCCTGGACCACTTCCTCGGCCAGCGCGAAATGGGCCTCCAGCAGGGCCGCGTCGTCGTGCTGCCGCAGATAGTCCTGGCGCGCGAAGTGGGCCAGGACGGCCTCGCCGAGGGGCTGCTCCACCGTGTGGGGCCACTCCTCGACCACGACCGAGGGCTCGGCCGCGTCCGTCCGGCGCAAGGTGATCCACCCGAAGCCGACGGACTTGGTCCTACGGGCCTCGAACTCGTCCAGCCAGTCCTCGTACCGCTGCGTGTACTCGGCGGGGTCGGTCCGGTGGTCGCCCGCATCGCGCAGCCACAGCTCGGCGTACTGCGTCACGTCCTGCACGTCACGCTGCACGATCCAGGCGTCGCAGCCGCGCGGTACCCAGGAGCGCAGCCGGTCGCGCCAGTCCTCGCCCTCCACGTGCTGCCAGTTGCCGAGGAACTGCGCGTACCCGCCCTGGTTGAGCCGCGCGCCGGCCTCCTGGACCAGGGTCCGGCACAGGTCGTCGCCGCCCATGCCGCCGTCCCGGTACGTCAGCCGGGCGCCGGGGGAGATCACGAAGGGCGGGTTGGACACGATGAGGTCGTACGTGGCGTCGCCGACGGGCTCGAAGAGCGATCCGGCGAGCAACTCGGCCTCGGGCGCCCCGGAGAGCGCCAGCGTCAGACGGGTGAATTCCAGGGCCCTGGGGTTGACGTCGGTGGCGGTGACCCGGGTGGCGTGCCGGGACGCGTGCAGCGCCTGGATTCCGGATCCGGTGCCGACGTCGAGTGCGGAGCCGACCGGGGTGCGGACGGTGATCCCGGCCAGGGTGGTGGAGGCGCCGCCGACACCGAGGACCACGCCCTCCTCGCGGCTGCCGATGCCGCCGGCCCCGCCGACGGAGCAGCCGAGGTCGGAGACGATGAACCAGTCCTCGCCGTCCGGGCCGCCGTACGGGCGTACGTCGACGGTGGCGTGCACCTCGTCGCCCTCCAGCCGCAGCCAGCCGTCGGCCAGGGCCGTCTCGACGGGCAGTGCCGAGGCGGCGTGCACGTAGGGCTCCGGCTGCTGGAGCAGGAACAGCCGGACCAGGCTCGCGAGCGCACCGTCGCCCGGGCCTCGGGTGGCGCGCAGGGCCGGGACGGTCTCGCTGCGGGCCAGCGCGGCGTAGGCGGGGGCGCCGAGCAGGTCGAGCAGCCCGTCGGCGGTGAAGCCGGCGTAGAGGAAGGCTGCGCGGAGCTCAGCGGCGCGGTCGGGCGTGGGGAGGCTGGTGGTACTCACGCGTCCATTGTGTCCGCTGGGGCCGGTCCTGCCGATCACACCGGGCCCGGAGGGACGAAAGGGCGGCCGCGGCCCCGTTCGGGACCACGGCCGCCCTGAGCGACGTACCGCGCGAAAACACCGCCCGCGCGGGCCGACGGCGCTACCGGGGCCCTACTGGGCGGCCTCCGGCGCCGCCGCGACCTGGCAGCCCTTCTGGCCGTTGATGGCCTCACCCAGGCCGCCCGCCTTGAGCTGGGCGAGGGCGTCCTGGCCGCCCTTCGTCACGTCCTTGAGCCCGCCCGCGACCTCCTTGAGGCCGTCGGCGAACTTCGCCTTGTCCTGAGGGTCGAGGGCGTCCGTCTTCGTCTTCAGGTCGGCGTAGCCCGTGGAGGTCGTCTCGAAGCCCTTGGCCGCCGCCTCCTGGGTCGCGGCCCCGTTCTTGACCGGCGGAACGCCCGCCGACCGCAGGGCGGCCGCCATCGCCTTGTACGACTCGGTCATGGTCCCGAACGCCGCCGAGTCGGTCTTCTGGACCTCATCGGGCTTGCTGCTCTCCGAGGCCACCCGCTTGATCTCGACGTTGGCGGCTTCGATCTTCTGGATCTGGGGCTGCCACTGGTCACAGACCTTCTTGGCCCACGAGCCGGCCTTCTGGTCGGTCTCGTCCCCGCCGCATCCGGACAGGACGAGCATCAGTGCCGCACCGCCCGACAGCGCGGCCGCAAACTTCTTGTTCACCGGATTGGTCCCTTCGAAGGCTTCCGCCCGGAAGATACACGCCCACCCTCCGGAGACGCACAAAGGCGGACAGACGGCGCGTGAGTCCGCGCCGCCCGTCCGCCTTTCGGGCGTACCCGCCGGCCCTGCCCGGCCCGGCCCGTACCGCCGGCCGGACCTGGGGTCAGGAGACCGTCGCGGGGTCGGCCGACTGGGCCACCCGCTCGGCGGCTCCGCCCTCGGCCTCGTCGCCGACGGCGATGCCGCGGCGCTTGGAGATGTACACCGCGGCGATGATGACCCCGATCGCCAGGACCGCGACGACGGCCCGCACGACCGGACTGCTGTCCCCGCCGTAGCTGAACTGCACGACCGCGGGGGCGATCAGCAGCGCCACCAGGTTCATGACCTTGAGCAGGGGGTTGATCGCCGGCCCGGCGGTGTCCTTGAACGGGTCGCCGACCGTGTCGCCGATGACGACCGCGGCGTGGGCCTCACTGCCCTTGCCGCCGTGGTGGCCGTCCTCGACGAGCTTCTTCGCGTTGTCCCAGGCGCCGCCGGAGTTGGCGAGGAAGACCGCCATCAGGGTGCCCGTGCCGATGGCGCCGGCCAGGAAGGAGCCGAGCGCGCCCACACCGAGGGAGAAGCCCACGGCGATGGGGGTGAGCACGGCGAGCAGGCCGGGAGTGGCCAGTTCGCGCAGCGCGTCCTTGGTGCAGATGTCCACGACGCGCCCGTACTCGGGCTTCTCCGTGTAGTCCATGATCCCGGGGTGCTCGCGGAACTGGCGACGCACCTCGTAGACGACGGCGCCCGCGGAGCGGGAGACGGCGTTGATGGCGAGGCCGGAGAACAGGAACACGACGGCCGCGCCCAGGATCAGCCCGACGAGGTTGTTGGGCTGTGCGATGTCCAGGCTGAGGTTCAGCTCCCCGGCCTTGGCACCGACCTCCTTGACCGCGGCGGCGATCGCGTCGTTGTAGGAACCGAAGAGCGCCGCCGCGGCGAGTACGGCCGTGGCGATGGCGATGCCCTTGGTGATGGCCTTCGTGGTGTTGCCCACGGCGTCCAGGTCGGTCAGGACCTGCGCACCGGCGCCCTCGACGTCGCCCGACATCTCGGCGATGCCCTGGGCGTTGTCGGAGACGGGCCCGAAGGTGTCCATGGCGACGATGACGCCGACGGTGGTGAGCAGGCCGGTGCCGGCCAGGGCCACCGCGAAGAGCGCGAGCAGGATCGACGTCCCGCCGAGCAGGAACGCGCCGTAGACGCCGAGGCCGATGAGCAGGGCCGTGTAGACGGCGGACTCCAGACCGACCGAGATGCCGGCGAGGACGACGGTCGCGGCTCCCGTCAGGGAGGACTTGCCGATGTCCCGGACGGGGCGCCGGTTGGTCTCGGTGAAGTAGCCGGTCAGCTGCTGGATCAGGGCCGCGAGCACGATGCCGATGGCGACGGCGACGACGGCCAGGATCCGCGGGTCACCGGTGTGGTTGGTGATCGCCGGGTTCTCGACGCCGACGAGCTCCTTGTAGGTGGCCGGCAGGTAGGCGTAGACGGCGATCGCGACCAGCGCCAGGGAGATCACGGCGGAGATGAAGAAGCCGCGGTTGATGGCGGTCATGCCGCTGCGGTCGCTGCGCCGCGGGGAGACCGCGAAGATGCCGATCATCGCGGTGATGACGCCGATCGCGGGCACGATCAGCGGGAAGGCGAGGCCCAGGTCGCCGAAGGCGGCCTTGCCGAGGATGAGCGCGGCCACCAGGGTGACGGCGTAGGACTCGAAGAGGTCGGCCGCCATTCCGGCGCAGTCTCCGACGTTGTCGCCCACGTTGTCGGCGATGGTCGCGGCATTGCGCGGGTCGTCCTCCGGAATGCCCTGCTCGACCTTGCCGACCAGGTCGGCGCCGACGTCGGCGGCCTTGGTGAAGATTCCGCCGCCCACACGCATGAACATCGCGATCAGGGCGGCGCCGAGCCCGAAGCCCTCCAGGACCTTGGGGGCGTCGGCGGCGTAGACCAGGACGACGCAGGAGGCGCCCAACAGGCCGAGGCCGACGGTGAACATGCCGACGACGCCACCCGTCCGGAAGGCGATCTTCATCGCCTTGTGGGAGACCTCGGTCAGGTCCTTGGCGGGCTCGCCCTCGGCCGGGGTGGCCTCCCGCGCGGCGGCGGCGACGCGGACGTTGGCCCGGACCGCCAGGCGCATGCCGATGTAGCCGGTGGCGGCCGAGAAGATGGCGCCCACGAGGAAGAAGGCGGAACGCCCGCCCCGCTGCGTCCAGTCGTCGGCGGGGAGCAGGAAGAGCAGGAAGAAGACCACGACGGCGAAGATGCCGAGGGTGCGCAACTGCCGGCCGAGATAGGCGTTGGCGCCTTCCTGGACGGCCGCGGCGATCTTCTTCATGCTGTCGGTTCCCTCGTCGGCGGCGAGTACCTGGCGGACCAGGATCTGCGCGACGACGAGTGCGGCGAGTGCCACGGCCGCAATGACGATCACGATGAGCCGATTGTCATCGGTGAGTACTGCGGCTGCCAGATCCGTGGTGCGATCCGGCGCAATGGGGGTGAAGAGCCCCGTCATTCGTCCTCCTTGACGTGATGAGCTCAAGATGTGGACGGATTGTAGGGAGCGCGCCCCGATCAAAACAGTGCGCAGGAAACGTAATTGGCGTGCTCTCGCTCCTCAGCAATAGATCGCGTCACTCCATTACCCTCGAAAGTGGTAATGGGGCAAAGGCATTGACGCCTCGTCATCGATCTGGAGAAGATCCGGAGAAATGAAAAAGGCCCTGCTCAGCAGGGCCTTGATAAAGATCTGAAGATACGAAGGTTTAAGCGCGGGGCGGATCACGACGGCCGGCCGTGGACCTCAGGGGAGCTCGGAGACTCCGGCCACGGGCCAGCTCATCCGGATGGTCCCGCCCGATTCCCCACTGCTCACCTCGACGTCGTCGACGAGCCCGCTGATCACCGCGAGACCCATCTCGTCCTCGGTCTCGCCCTCGGACTCCAGGACGGCGGTGATGCCGGGCACCGCGTCCGCCCCGCCGCCGGACGGCGCGGGGACCTCGTCACCGACCTCGATGGAGAACACCTTGTCGTCCTCGGTCAGCACCACCCGGACGGGCGCGGTCAGCCCGTTGCTCCGATGGAGTCCCACGGCACGCGAGCAGGCCTCACCCACGGCGAGGCGGACCTCGTCGAGGACGGCTTCCTCCACACCGACCCGGCGCGCCACGGCGGCCGCGACCAGGCGGGCCGTCCGGACGTGTTCGGGCTGGGCGCTGAAGCGCAGTTCAACGGTGGCCATGCGCATCCCCCTCGGACTACGGGCGTGCCTTGACAGGGGCCCGGGCCGACCAGGGCCCGGTACCCCCGCTCTCCTTGTCGGCTCCCTGCCGCCCGGAGGCCGCAGGAAGCCGCGCGGAGCCGTCAGTCGGTCGCGTTGACGGCGTCTTCCACCGTGGTGTGGATCGGAAACACCTTGGTCAGACCGGTGATACGGAAGATCTTCAGGATGCGCTCCTGGTTGCACACCAGACGGAGCGAGCCCTCGTGCGCACGGACGCGCTTGAGGCCTCCCACGAGCACACCAAGGCCGGTGGAGTCGAGGAAGTCCACCCGCTCCATGTCGACAACCAGGTGGTAGCTGCCGTCGTTCACCAACTCGACCAACTGCTCGCGCAGCTTGGGCGCGGTATACACATCAATCTCGCCACCGACCTCCACGACCGTACGGTCGCCGACAGTGCGAGTCGACAGGGACAGGTCCACGGATCCTCCAGCACCTTGCTATCGAGCGACGCCCCCTCACCCGAAGGTAGGCGAGGGAATGGCTGCCGCGATGGCATTCAATCACTTACCGGCAGGCGCGCACGACGCCTTCGGACCATTGTCCCGCACGCCGGTGACACACTCGGTTCCGATGGCCAACACATCCGGTCCCGGACGGCCCACGGCACCCGCGGACCCACGACCCACCCCCGACACGGTCCTGGACCGCCTGTCACGGGGGCCTTCCCGTGCTGCGCGCATCACCCATACGGAGCACTTGCCCCCTCGGGCGGGTCGTCATGCAGTCTGGCCCGACCGCATCCGAACAGACGTCGTAGCCGCGATCGGATCGGCCGGAATCGACCATCCGTGGGAACACCAGGCCGCGGCGGCCGAGCTCGCCCTCGACGGAACGTCCGTGGTCGTGGCCACCGGAACCGCCTCGGGCAAGTCCCTCGCCTACCTCGCGCCCGTGCTCTCCGCCCTCGCGGACGGCGCCGAGGCCCCGAACGGCAGGGGCGCGACCGCCCTGTACCTGGCCCCCACCAAGGCCCTGGCGGCCGACCAGCGGCGCGCCGTACGGGAACTGGCCGCCCCGCTGGGCAACGCCGTGCGCCCCGCGGTCTACGACGGGGACACTCCCGTCGAGGAACGCGAGTGGGTGCGCCAGTACGCGAACTACGTCCTGACCAACCCCGACATGCTGCACCGCGGGATCCTCCCGGCCCACCCGCGCTGGGCCTCCTTCCTGCGGGCCCTGCGCTACGTCGTGATCGACGAGTGCCACACGTACCGCGGGGTCTTCGGCTCCCACGTGGCCCAGGTGCTGCGCCGGCTACGGCGGCTGTGCGCCCGCTACGGCGCGGAACCCGTCTTCCTGCTGGCCTCCGCCACCGCGAGCGACCCGGCGGCGGCCGCGTCCCGGCTGACCGGCGTACGGGTGATCGAGATCACCGACGACGCCTCACCGCGGGGCGAGGTGGTCTTCGCCCTGTGGGAACCGCCGCTGCTCACCGAGCTGCGCGGCGAGAAGGGCGCGCCCGTACGCCGTACGGCCACCGCCGAGACCGCCGACCTGCTGACCGACCTGGTGGTCCAGGGGGTGCGCACGGTCGCCTTCGTCCGCTCCCGGCGCGGCGCCGAGCTGATCTCCGTGATCACCCAGGAACGGCTCGCGGCGGTCGACCGGTCGCTGCCCCGCCGGGTCGCCGCCTACCGGGGCGGCTACCTGCCCGAGGAGCGCCGGGCCCTGGAGCGGGCCCTGCACTCCGGCGAGCTGCTCGGACTGGCCGCCACGACGGCCCTGGAGCTGGGTGTGGACGTCTCCGGCCTGGACGCCGTCCTGATCACCGGCTACCCCGGCACGCGGGCCTCCCTGTGGCAGCAGGCGGGCCGCGCCGGGCGCTCCGGCCAGGGCGCCCTGGCCGTGCTGATCGCCCGGGACGACCCGCTGGACACCTACCTCGTCCACCACCCGGAGGCGCTGTTCCGCCGGCCGGTGGAGGCCACCGTCCTGGATCCGGACAACCCCTACGTCCTGGCCCCCCACCTGTGCGCGGCGGCGGCAGAGCTACCGCTGACCGAGGCGGACCTGGAACTCTTCGGCCCGGCGACCGAGGACCTCCTTCCCCAGCTCGAAGCGGCGAAGCTGCTGCGCCGCCGGACGGCCGCCTGGCACTGGACCCGCCGGGAACGGGCCTCGGACCTGACCGACATCCGGGGAGGCGGCGGCCGCCCGGTGCAGATCGTCGAGGCCTCGACCGGCCGACTGCTCGGCACGGTCGACGAGTCGGCGGCCCACACCGCCGTCCACGAGGGGGCCGTCCACCTCCACCAGGGCCGCACGTATCTCGTGAAGCACCTGGACCTGGAGGATTCCGTGGCCCTCGTGGAGCAGGCGGACCCGCCCTTCTCCACCACGGCCCGTGACACGACCTCCATCTCCGTCCTGGAGACCGAGACCGAGATCCCGTGGGGCTCGGCCCGGCTCTGCTTCGGCTCCGTCGAGGTCACCAACCAGGTCGTCTCCTACCTGCGCCGCAAACTGATCACCGGCGAGGTGCTGGGCGAGGCCAAGCTCGACCTGCCGCCCCGCACCCTGCGCACCCGGGCCGTGTGGTGGACGGTGACCGAGGACCAGCTCGACGAGGCCCGGATCTCCCCGGAGATCCTCGGCGGCGCCCTGCACGCCGCCGAGCACGCCTCCATCGGCATGCTCCCGCTGTTCGCCACCTGCGACCGCTGGGACATCGGCGGCGTCTCCGTGCCGCTGCATCCCGACACCCTCCTCCCCACGGTCTTCGTCTACGACGGCCATCCCGGCGGCGCCGGCTTCGCCGAGCGGGCCTTCGGCACCGCCCGCGCCTGGCTGACGGCGACCCGCGACGCGATCGCGGCCTGCGAGTGCGAGGCCGGCTGCCCTTCCTGCATCCAGTCCCCCAAGTGCGGCAACGGCAACGAGCCCCTGCACAAGCGCGGCGCCGTCTGCCTCCTCACCCGCCTCCTCTCCGCGTCCCCGGCCGCCGAGCCCTCCGAGCCCTGACCGGCCCGACAGGACCGGACGTGCCCCGAACGGCCCTGACGGAGGCCCGACCAGGCGCTACGTGGCTCTACGCCGCCCTACGCGGCCCCGCTCCGGGCCCTCGGCCGGCCGGCTCCGCGGGCGGGCCCGCCCGGGCCCGGACCGCCGGGGTGAACGGCCCCGCCGCGACCTCGGCGGTGACCTCGGCGACCTCGCCCCGGACCAGGCACCCGACGAGCGCCGCGCCCTGCGCCCGGGCCACCCGCCGGGCCGTCGCGCAGGCCGTCTCCGGCCCGTGCGCCCAGGTGGCCGCCGCCGCGAGCGCCGCCAGGTCGGCGGCGGCCGCCGCGCGGTGTCGGGCCACGACGACCTGGCCGAGCAACAGCACCCCGCCGAACACCGCGCCCAGCACCGTCGCCACCAGCGCCGCCCAGACCGTGGCCGAACCCCGGTCCCGGCTCACGGCGGCGGCCCCACACTGTCCTCCGCCAAGGCCACCGCCTGCGCGCCGAGCCGCACCGGCAGCCCGCCCGGCCCGGGTGCCGGCGCGACCACCCGGACCCGCCAGAGGTCACCCGCCCGCTCCAGTTCCACCCGCGCCCCCGGGGGCGCGGCCGCCCGGGCCGCCGCCTCCGCCACCTCCACCGGCTCCGACCTGGCCGCCGCCCGGGCGCCCGCCCGGGCCGCGTCCACACACCGGATCTGCGCGGCCGCCGCCATCAGGGCCCACACCAGCAGCGCCGCGAACAGCACCAGCGCCGGGATCACCAAGGCGGCCTCGGCCGTCACATATCCCCGGTCCGCCTTTCCCCTAAGGCTCCGTGACTCACCCTCAGAACGGCACATCGAGCGCCTTTCCGATGGTCGACTGAAGGGCTGTGGCGACGACCTCGCTCGTCACCACCTTGTAGAGGACGGCCGCGAATGCGCAGGCCGCGATGGTGCCCATCGCGTATTCCGACGTGGACATCCCCTGATCGCCCCCACGCGGCCGCAGTGCCGTCCGCACACGAAACCAGATGATCCTCATGACAACCTCCTGTGGATTTCAGTTGTTGCTATCTGTGGTCAATGCGACTTCAGTTGTTCGAGAGAAGTCCCGAGGCCATACCGATCACCACCGGCGCGACCCCGATCGCGAGAAAGGCGGGGAGAAAACACAGCCCGACCGGCGCGGTGACGAGGACCGCCGCCCGCTGCGCCCGCGCCCCCGCCGTGCGGGCCCGGTCCTCCCGCAGCCCGGACGCCAGCCGGGAGACCCCCTCCGCCGCGGGCGCCCCCGTCCGCGCGGCCCGCTCCAGGCAGTCGGCGAGCGCCCGGGCCCCCGGTATCTCCGCCAACCTCCCCCACCCGGCGCCCGGTTCACCGCCGAGCCGTAGCTCGGCGCCGGGGGGGGGGGGCCGGGCCCCCCCCCCCCCCCCCCCCCCCCCCCCCCCCCCCACCACCCCCCCCCCCCCCCCCCCCCCCCCCCCCCCCCCCCCCCCCCGCGCCCAGCCGGCCGCCCCTACGTAAACACCGTGCGGCGGCGGCCAGGTCCGGGGCTTCCAAACTAACCGCCCCAGGCCCCGCCACCCCCCCCCCCCCGGCGCCGGGTTCACCGCCGAGCCGTAGCTCGGCCCCGGCTCGCGCGAGCCGGTCACCCACCGGACCGCCCAGCGACTCCCCCACCACCTCGGCGGCCTCCACCGGGCCCGCCCCCGCCGCCAGGCAGGCCGCCAACAGATCCGCTGCGAAGGGCAACTGACGCTCCGCCTCCCGCGGATCCGCTCCGGCCGGCGGCCGCGCCCTCCCCCGCCATCGCCGCACACCGAACGCCGCCAGCCCACCGGCGGCCACACCCGTCACCCCGCCCAGGAGCACCCAGCCCGCCAGCAGTGCCCCGGCCGGGCCGGCCCACGCGGCCACCGCGCCTCTGAGCGCGGAGCCGAACACCGGCCCGCGGAGCCTCGGTGCGGCCCCCAGCAGAGCCGCGGTCCTGCGCCCGGCCGCCCGTGCCCTGACCTGTTCCGTCACCGCCGACACCAGCCAGAGCGCGGCCACGGCCAGGCAGACGGCGATCCCCAGCCTGTGGACGACGAAGCCGGTCATCACCGCTCCCCCGCCCGGACGATCCGCCGGCACCACATCAGCCCCAGCGCCTCCAGCACCCCGCCCGCGAGCAGGCAACCCCACCCCATCGGGGTGTGCAGCAGCACCCGCAGCGGATCCGCGCCCAGCCCGGTACCGATCAGCAGACCCACCAGCGGCAGCAGGGCGAGTACCAGCACCGTGGACCGTGCTCCCGCCAACTGGGCCCGCAGCGACTCCTGTCGGTCCCGCTCGGCCCGCAGGGCCCCCTCCAGCCGTTCCAGTCCGGCGGCCAGTCCCGCACCGCCGTCCACCGACACCCGCCAGCAGGCCGCCAACCCGGCCAGCCCCTCCGCCCCGGGCTCCCGCGCCGCCTGGCGCAACGCTCCGGGCACGTCCCCGCCGAAGGTCGCGGCGGCCAGCACACCTGCCTCCGCCGCACCCGGTCCGCCGGGACGGACGGCCGTCCGGCGCAGCGCGGCCGTCAGCGCCTGCCCGGGCTGGGCTCCCGCCCGCAGTTCACCCACCACCGCGCCGCACAGGGCCACCACCTCGGCGGCCCGCGCCGACCGGGCCCGCTCCCGCGCCCGTACCCGCAGCCACCGGCGGACCAGCGGCACCGCCGCCGCCCCCACAGGCACCGGGATCACCGACCCGCCGAGCACCGCGACCACCAAGCCCGCCGCGAGGCAGGCCCACTCCTGCCACCGCGCCGCCCGCACCCGTACGGCGACCAGCAGCCGCTCCCGGAGGAGCGGACCGCCCGGAACCACCGGACCGCCCCCGGCGAGCACCACCCGGGCCCGCCGGGACACCCGGTCGCCGCCGGCGAGCCCCCAGGCCGCCGCGCCGGCGCACAGCATCCCGGCGAACAGGGGCACCGGCAGCCCCGCCCCCAGGCTCACCGGACGCCCCGCAGCAGCGGGCGAAGCCGTTCCCAGCCGCGCTCCCGCACGAAGCCCCGAGCCGCCCACCGCAGCGCCGGTACGGTGACCACCAACCCGGCGGCGTCCCGCTCCAGCACGTGCACCTCGGCCAGTCGGCGACGCCCCTCCCGGTCCCGGACCAGGTGGAGCACCAAGGTCAGCGCCGCGGCCAACTGGCTGTGCAGAGCGGCCCGGTCGAGCCCGGCGGCCGTACCGAGCGCCTCCAACCGGGCGGGGACATGGGCCGCGGCATTGGCGTGGACCGTCCCGCAACCGCCCTCGTGCCCGGTGTTCAGGGCGGCGAGCAGGTCCGCCACCTCGGCACCCCGCACCTCGCCCACCACCAGCCGGTCAGGGCGCATCCGCAGCGCCTGGCGGACCAGATCGGCCAGGGTGACGAGGCCGGCCCCCTCCTGGTTGGCCGGCCGGGTCTCCAGCCGCACGACATGCGGATGGTCGGGGCGCAGCTCGGCCGAGTCCTCGGCCAGGACGATCCGCTCGCCGGGGCCGACCAGGCCCAACAGGGCACTGAGGAGGGTGGTCTTGCCCGTTCCGGTGCCGCCGGAGACGAGGAACGACAACCGGGCCTCGACCATGTCCCGAAGCAGTCGGTGTCCGCCCGGCGGCAGTGTCCCCGCGGCGACGAGCTCCTCCAGCGTGAACGCCCTCGGCCGCACCACCCGCAGCGAGAGACAGGCCGAGCCCACCGAGACCGGTGGCAGCACGGCATGCAGCCGGGTCCCGTCGGGCATCCGGGCGTCCACCCACGGGCGGGCGTCGTCCAGGCGCCGGCCCGCCACGGCGGCCAGCCGCTGGGCGAGCCTGCGCACGGCCTCGGCGTCGGCGAAGGTCACCCCGGTCAGCTCCAGCCCGCCGCCGCGGTCCACCCAGACCCGGTCGGGGGCCGCCACCAGTACATCGGTGACGTCCGGATCGGCGAGCAGTGGCTCCAGCGGGCCCGCCCCGACCAGTTCGGACCGTAACTCGGCTGCCACACCCAGCACTTCGGCGTCGCCGAGCAGCCTGCCCTGAGCCCGCAGGGCCGCCGCCACCCGCGCCGGGGTCGGTTCCGCCCCGCTCTCCGCGAGCCGCCGACGCACCGCGTCCAGGAGCACCGCGCTCATGCCGGCACCCCCTGGGCGGAGCCGAGGGCCCGCTGCCAGAAGCCGTCGCAGAAGCGGGCCAGCGAGCCCCGCCCCTGCGCCCCCGGCGGTTCGCCCTCGGCGACCCGCCCCGGGAGCCCCACCTCGACCGGCACCTCACCGGCCAGGGGCGCCCCCAACAGCCCGGCCACGGACTCCGGATCGAGGCCGCCCGGGCAGCGTCCCCGTACGACGACCCGCACGTCCCGGGCCACCATCCGCACCCCGGCCGCCACCCGGCCCGCGGCGGCCACCGACCGCAATTCGCCCGGCACCACCATCAACACCAGGTCGAGCTGGGCCAGCACCTCGGCCACGGCTTCGTCGACCCGCCGCGGGAGGTCGACCACCACCACCCCGCCCCGGCGGCGCGCGGCGGCCACCACGGACCGGACCGCGGCGGGCGGCACCACCACCCGGTCCCCGCGGTCCCAGCTGAGCACGCGAAGGTCGTGCAGCTCGGGCAGGGACTCCTCCAGGGCTCCGGCCCCGACCCGGCCCCGCGAGGCCGCGAAGTCCGGCCAGCGCAGGCCTTCGGCGCTCTCGCCCCCGAGCAGGACGTCCATGCCGCCGCCCAGCGGGTCACCGTCGATGAGGATGGTCCGCTCTCCGGCGCGGGCGGCCCGCACGGCGAGCGCGCAGGCGAGGGTGGAGGCTCCGGCGCCGCCGCTGCCGCCGATCACCCCCACGGCGAGGGCGGGCCGCCCGGCCCCCTCCACGACGTCGGCGAGACGGTCGACGAGCCGGCTCTCCGAATCGGGGAGCCGCAGCACCTCCTCGGCGCCGATCTCCACCGCCCGTTGCCACACAAGTGGGTCGTCCAGGTCCCGGCCGACGAGGAACACGCCGGTCCTGCGGGGCGCCCCGCGCACCCGCCGGGCGGCGTCGTCGCCCACCAGCACGAGTGGCGCCGACTCCCATCCCGCGCTCCCTGCCTCCCCGTCCGCCGCGGCGGCCCCGCCCGGCTCGGGAACCGTGTGGTGCACATGCGGGTCGGCACCGGCCGCGGCGCACAGCCGCAGCAGATCGTCGAGCAGCAGCGGGTCCTCGGTGATGATCAGCGGCCGTCCACCACCGGGGGACGGCCGCCCGCCGTCGGGTGCGGATCCGGCCACGGATCCGGCTCCCAGGCCCGTCCCGACCCCTGTTCCCCTTCCGCCGACCACGGACTCCGGCGTTTCACACGACTTCGATCGGGCCACGATCTCCGCCCCCTTCTCACTGCAAATGCTTCCGCCACGGACTTCGCGGCTGGAATCACCGTGCAGCGATCAGGAAAAAGAAGTGGATCTTGTTGGATAACTGTGGACAACCCGTCGGTTGTGAATAACCCGGTCACCCTCTCAGGTGAGTTCCGGAGCGCGGCGGAACCACTACGCACCGTCACGAGTCTGATGGGGTGAGGGCCTTCGCCGCGTCGGCCCCGCACAGGAGGAGGGGCCGGATGATGGTGACTCGGGGCCGAAGGCAGGGACGCGAACCGCGTCCGGACATGCGACGACCCCCGCCGGGGGGGAGAGCGGGGGTCGTCCCCACGGTCCGACTCGGGGGGGGAGGAGCCAGACCGGGTTAGCACGGTCGCGAACGATCCGTGACTTCCATGGTGTACCCGAGAGCCTTCTCAGGCAAACCCACGCGCCACACCTTACGCCGAATGGTGGGCGCATATGCTCGGGGCGTGGAAAATCAGCCCTTGCCGCACTCCTCGCCTCGCACCGCAGCCTTCTTCGACCTGGACAAGACGGTCATTGCGAAGTCGAGCACCTTGACGTTCAGCAAGTCCTTCTACCAAGGCGGCCTGATCAACCGGCGAGCCGTGTTGCGCACCGCGTACACGCAGTTCATCTTCCTGGCCGGCGGCGCCGACCACGATCAGATGGAACGGATGCGGGAGTACCTGTCCGCCCTCTGCAAGGGGTGGAACGTGCAGCAGGTGCGGGAGATCGTCGCCGAGACCCTGCACGACCTCATCGACCCGATCATCTACGACGAGGCCGCGTCCCTGATCGAGGCCCACCACACCGCCGGCCGCGACGTGGTGATCGTGTCCACCTCCGGCGCGGAAGTCGTCGAGCCCATCGGGGAGATGCTCGGCGCGGACCGGGTCGTCGCCACCCGCATGGTCGTGGGTGAGGACGGCTGTTTCACCGGTGAGATCGAGTACTACGCCTACGGCCCCACCAAGGCGGAGGCCGTGCGCGAACTCGCGGAGTCCGAGGGGTACGACCTCGCCCGGTGCTACGCCTACAGCGACTCGGCCACCGACGTCCCGATGCTGGAAGCGGTCGGACACCCGCACGCCGTCAACCCCGACCGGGCACTGCGGCGGGAAGCCGTGGCACGCGAGTGGCCGGTCCTGGTCTTCAACCGGCCCGTGCGGTTGAAGCAGCGCCTCCCCGGGCTCTCCATGCCGACCCGGCCGGCCCTGGTCGCCGCCGCGGCCGTGGGCGCCGCGGCCGCCACGGCGGGGCTCGTCTGGTACGCGAGCCGGCGCCGCGCCCACGCCCTGGCCGCGACCCGGTCTGCATAAATGTCTGACCTGCGTGGATAAGGCCTGCCCGGTTCGCCCTTGATCGTCCCGGAAAGTAAAAAGTGGAGCCAAGTCGAGCCAGGGGTTTCGCATGGCTCCGAAGCGGAGTACAAATAAAGCAACGGCCCGCGAGACCAAAGAACATCCGAGAGGATCATCTTTAAAACGCAGTAAGGCCCACGGACCGAAGCATGAGCGCCGAGCACCCACGCGACGTCGACCCGTCGATTACGGGCCAGCCGCACCAGGTGACGGGCAAAGACCCCGACCTGATGGGCATATATCGAGGACGCTTGGTAACTGGGCGTGAATGCCAGCGGCGACACCAGAGCAGGACGGTGTCGCCGCAACCCATGTCCGGGGCCTGACCGCCCCGGACGAGGGGACCGAACGGATGGGAACGGGCGGCCGGGCGGCCCGGGCCGCGCCGCGGTGCAGGGCCGTACGGCTCAAGGCCGCGCCGCGATGCCGGCCGGGCCGGACGGCTCAGGCCGCGCCGCGCTGCAGGGCTTCGCAGACCGCCGTCGACTCGCGGACACCCAGTTCGATCGCCCGGCCGCAGTGCGCGATCCAGGCGGCCATACCCTCCGCGGTCCCGGAGACGTACCCCTCGAAAGCGGCCAGATAGGCCTCGCGCCCCTGCTCGGCGTGACCGACCTCCGCCGGGCAGATGGCCTTCGGGTCCAGCCCGCTGTTGATCAGGACGATCCGCTCGGCCGCCCGCGCGACCAGCCCGTTGTACGAGGCGAACGGACGCAGCGCCAGCAGTTCACCGTGCACCACCGCGGCCGCGATGAGGGCCGGGGCGGAGCCGCCCGCGATGATCAGGCGGGACAGCCCGTCGAGACGACCCGCCACCTCCTCCGCGCTCGGCAGCGGCAGTTCGACCAGGGGCTCCGTCACCGGCTCGCCCGCCAGCCGGGGGCGACCCACCACATCGCCGTCCGCCGTCGACCCGCACGCGACCAGGTGAAGCCGTGCCAGGACCCGCAGCGGCGACTGCCGCCAGATGCTCAGCAGCTGGCCGGCCTCGGCCGTGAGCCGCAGCGCCGCGCCCACCGTCAGCGCTTCCGGCTCCGATCCGAAGTCGGTGCGGCGGCGCACCTCCTCCAGTGCCCAGTCCGCGCCGGACAGCGCCGCGCTCCCACGGGCGCCGCGCAGCGCGGCCTCCGAGGTGATCTCACCGCTACGGCGGCGCATCACCCGGTGCCCGTAGACACGGTCCACCGCCTTGCGGACGGAATCCACGGACTCGGCGACACCAGGCAGCCCGGCCAGGGGGGCCAGCGGGTCAGAAGCGCTACTCATAAGTAGGGAGCCTACGCACTGCGCGGCCCTAGCACCGACCCCTCCTTGGAGTGGTCTTCTTCACTCACCTTGACAACACAGTGCTATCGAACCACTACGCTTGGTGAACATGAAGATCGCTTTCGTAGGGAAGGGCGGCAGCGGCAAGACGACCCTGTCCTCCCTCTTCATCCGCCACCTCGCCGCCAACGAAGCCCCCGTCGTCGCGGTGGACGCCGACATCAACCAGCACCTGGGCGCCGCGCTGGGACTCGGCGAGGAGGAGGCCGCCGAACTGCCCGCACTCGGCGCGCACCTCCCCCTGATCAAGGAGTACCTCCGGGGCTCCAACCCGCGCATCGCGTCCGTCGACACGATGATCAAGACCACCCCGCCCGGCCGCGGCTCGCGCCTGCTGCGCGTCACCGAGGACAACCCGGTGTACGAGGCCTGCGCGCGCACGCTGCTGCTCGACGGGGAGCCCGTACGACTCATGGCCACCGGGCCGTTCACCGAGGCCGACCTGGGCGTGGCCTGCTACCACTCCAAGGTCGGAGCCGTCGAGCTCTGCCTGAACCACCTGGTCGACGGCCCGGACGAGTACGTGGTCGTCGACATGACGGCCGGCTCGGACTCCTTCGCCTCAGGCATGTTCACCCGCTTCGACGTGACCTTCCTGGTCGCCGAACCGACCCGCAAGGGCGTCTCCGTCTACCGCCAGTACAAGGAGTACGCCCGGGACTTCGGGGTCGCGCTCAAGGTCATCGGAAACAAGGTGCAGGGCCCCGAGGACATCGAGTTCCTCCAGGACGAGGTGGGCGAGGACCTGCTGGTCACCGTCGGGCACTCCGACTGGGTGCGGGCGATGGAGAAGGGCCGCCCGGCCCCCTTCGAGCTGCTGGAGGCGTCCAACCGGTTCGCCCTTCAGGAGCTCCAGGACGCCGCCGACGACTCGTACGCGCACCGCGACTGGTCCCGGTACACGGAGCAGATGGTGAGCTTCCACCTCAAGAACGCGGAGAGCTGGGGCAACGCCAAGACCGGGGTCGACCTGGCGGACCAGGTCGACCCCGATTTCGTCCTGCGCGAGGGGGCCGAGGCGCTCGTCAGCCCTCGTCCGCACTCCCCCCGGCCGGCTCCGCAGCCGGCTTGACGCCCGCGGGGGCGGCCGGCGCCGCCGGCGGCCCCGCGGTCAGGAACTTCGCCCAGCCCTCCTTCGGCGCCTCGCCGACGTCGAGGGTGCGCATCCACTCCAGGGCCTTCGGGTCCTGCGCGTCCAGCCAGTCCGCCAGTTCCCGGAACGGGACGCAGCGGACCTCCTTCTGGGTGCACATGGTCTTGATGGACTCCTCGACGGCACGCATGTAGGTGCCGCCGTTCCAGGACTCGAAGTGATTGCCGATGATCAGCGGCGCCCGATTGCCCTGGTAGACCCGGTCGAAGGCCTCACGCAGGCCGTCGCGCATCTGGTCACCCCAGTACGCGTGCTGGGAGGGATCGCCCTGCGAGGTCGTCCCGGACTGGTTGACCATGTAGTTGTAGTCCATGCTCAGGGTGTCGAAGGCCCGCCCCGGCATGGGCACCAACTGGAGCGGGATGTCCCAGAGCCCGTCCGTCTTCTTGGGCCAGATCTGCTTGCTGATGCCGCTGGAGTCGTAGCGGAAGCCCATGTCCTTCGCCGCCAGCATGAAGTTCTTCTGGCCCTCCAGACACGGGGTCCGGGCGCCGATGAGCTCCTTGTCGTAGTTGAACGGAAGCGCTTCCTGATCCTTCAGGCCCGAGTTGGTCTTCCAGTTCTTGACGAACGACTTGGCCTGGTTGATCTCGCTCTTCCACTCCTCCACGGACCAGGTGCCGACGCCACCGTCGGGGCCGCAGAAGTGCCCGTTGAAGTGGGTGCCGATCTCATTGCCCTCCAGCCAGGCCGCACGGACCTGGGTGGCGGTGTCCTTGATGCCCTGGAGGTCGCCGAAGCCGATGTCGGAGAGGCCGGACGAGTGCTGGGGCGCCGTATAGAGGGAACGTTTCTCCTCCGGGAGCATGTAGACGCCGCTCAGGAAGTACGTCATCCGGGCGTTGTACTTCTTGCCGACCTCCCGGAAGTGCGAGAAGAGCTTCTGGCTGTCCTCGCCGGCTCCGTCCCACGAGAACACCACGAACTGCGGCGGCTTCTCCCCGGGCTTGAGCTTGTGCGGCTTCTGCACGTTCGGCTGCGTGCCGGTGTACGCGGTCGAGCCGTCGCCGATGGGCCGGTTGACGCTGCCGGGGGCCTCCGGAGCGGCGGCGCCCTTCCGCGCGTTCGGGGCCCCGGGAGCCGGGGACTTGGCGGGTTCCGAGGTGCTGCACCCGGCGGCCCCCAGGACCAGCGCCGTGGCGACCAGGCCGCCGGCGATCTTCTTCGTGGCGGCGATCATCCGCCCCACCTCTCCCTCGCAGTTCCATCGCTGGACTTCCGCGCCGCAACGTCCCATGCGGGCCGCTCGGGAGAAGGTATGACAAGCCGGACAAAATGCTTAATCACCCTTGAGTGCTAATTCGTAGGCCATTTGCCCGTATTATTCACCGCCCACCTTTACTCTCCATTACCATCCATTTACCGAGTGTTGAGACTCCCGCCGCTTCATCCCTCCCCCGAGGAGACGGGAACCCATGACAGTCACTTCCCCCACCCGTACGACCCGGGAGATCCGCAAGGACTTCCCGACCGACCTCTCCGCCTCCATCGCCGTCTTCCTGATCGCCCTGCCGCTCTCGCTCGGCATCGCCCTGGCCACGGGCGCCCCGCTCCAGGCGGGGCTGGTCGCCGCGGCGGTCGGCGGGATCGTCGGTGGGTGGCTCGGAGGCGCTCCGCTCCAGGTGAGCGGGCCCGCCGCCGGACTCACCGTGGTCACCGCCGAGTTGATCCAGCACTACGGATGGCGCACCACCTGCGCCATCACCGTGCTCGCCGGCGTGTGCCAGCTCGGCCTCGCCGCGCTGCGCACGGCACGGTCGGCGCTCATGGTCAGCCCCGCCATCGTGCACGGCCTGCTCGCCGGGATCGGCGTGACGATCGCCCTCGCCCAGCTGCACATCGTGCTCGGCGGCAACCCCCAGAGCTCTGCCGTGGCCAACGTCCTGGGTCTACCGGCCCAGTTGGCCGATCTGCACCCCGCGGCACTCGGCGTCAGCGCCCTGACCCTCGCCGTCCTGCTCGCCTGGCCCTGGCTGCCCGGACGGGCCGGCCGGGTCCTGCGCAAGGCCCCCGCCGCACTGGCCGCCGTGGCCGTGGCCACGCTCGCCGCCTCGATGTCCGGGCTCGCGCTGCCCCGGGTGGACCTGCCGTCCTGGCGCAGCCACGCCCTGCCCGAGCTGCCCGAGGGCCCCGTTCTCGGCATCCTCGCCGCCGTCCTGACCATCGCCCTGGTCGGCAGCGTGCAGTCCCTGCTCTCCGCGGTCGCGACGGACAAGCTGATCGCCTCCGAGCGGCGTACCGGCAACCGCCCGCCGCGCGCCGACCTCAACCGCGAGCTGTGGGGGCAGGGTGCGGCGAACATCGTCTCCGGCGCGCTCGGCGGACTGCCCGTCTCGGGCGTGGCCGTCCGAAGTGTGGCCAACGTCAAGTCCGGTGCGGTCAGTCGGAGATCGACCATGCTGCACGGCCTCTGGGTGGTGCTGGCGGCCGGTCTGCTCGTCCCGGTCCTCGACCTGATCCCGCTGGCCGCGCTGGCCGCCCTGGTGATGGCGGTCGGCGTGCAGATGGTCAGCATCACGCACCTGCGCAGTGTCACCCGGCACCGGGAGATCCTGGTCTACGTCACGACGATCGTCGCCGTGGTCCTCGGTGGGGTCCTCGAAGGTGTGGCCATCGGTATCGCGGTGGCCGTCGCGCTGGCCCTGCACCGCCTCGCCCGGACCCGGATCACCGTGGAACGCCTGGACGACGGGGTCCACCGGGTGCGTGCACGCGGCCAGTTGACCTTCCTCGCGGTGCCCCGGCTGAGCCGCGTGCTGAACCAGATCCCGCACGACGGGCACGCGGTGGTCGAGCTGGACGGCTCGTTCATGGACCACGCGGCCTACGAGACGCTGCACGACTGGCAGGCTTCCCATCTGGCACACGGGGGCTCGCTGGAGGTCACCGGCCGCGCCGGATCGTCCTCGCGACTGCCCGAGGCCGCGCCCATGACCACCCCCGAGGCCACGCCCGCCGAAAGGCCCGACGGCCGCCCCGCCGACACGAGCCACCACGGGGACCGGTCCCGCCGCGCGCCGCAGCGCGGGGTGCACCAGTGCTGCCGGCCCTGGACACCGTGGCAGAACCACTGCGCCCACCGCCCCGCGGGCACCCGTACGATCACCACCGCCGCCGCGGCCGAGGCAGCCGCGTCGGCCACCGAGGCGGAGGCCGAGGACCCCACCGAGCGGGCCGCCGCCGAGCAGGCCGGCCCGACCACGCGCCGACGGCGCGGCGCGGGCCAACTGGCCAGCGGGATCAGTGCCTTCCAGCGCGACACCGCGCCCCACGTGCGGGACGAGCTGGCCCGGCTGGCCCGCGAGGGGCAGCGGCCCTCCCAGCTCTTCCTGACCTGCGCGGACTCCCGCCTGGTGACCAGCATGATCACGGCCAGCGGCCCGGGCGACCTGTTCACGGTCCGCAATGTCGGCAATCTGGTCCCGCTGCCCGGCGCGGAGTCCACCGACGACTCGGTCGCCGCGGCGATCGAGTACGCCGTGGACGTGCTCCAGGTCGACAGCATCACGGTGTGCGGGCACTCGGGCTGCGGCGCCATGCAGGCACTGCTCTCGTCCACACCCGGCGCCCCGATGACCCCGCTGCGCCGCTGGCTGAAGCACGGGCTGCCCAGCTTGGAGCGGATGGCCAGCCGCCACCACGCCTGGGCCCGGATCTCGGGCCGACTCCCGGCGGACGCGGTGGAGCAGCTGTGTCTGACCAATGTGGTCCAGCAGCTGGAGCATCTGCGGGCCCACGAATCGGTGGCAAGGCGGCTCGCCGAGGGCACCCTGGAGCTGCACGGGATGTACTTCCACGTGGGCGAGGCGCAGGCGTATCTGCTGTCCGAGGGTGAGGACTTCTTCGACTGTCGGGTCTTCGACAGCGTGGGTCAGCACGCCTGAACCGATACCCTCCCGTAATCGTGCAATCGTTTGGCCCCTCCCCACCCACCACGGCGGGGAGGGGCCATTCGCACTCCGTTCTCGCGCGGGCCAGGTCGTGATATAGGTCTAAACCAATTCTCGGCTACCCCTTGTCACCTGGGCCGCTGACTGATGAGCTATGCCCGGGGACACAACGGACACCCTGGGAAAGGGAGATGTCGTGAGCAATGAGAGCCTGGCCAATCTGCTCAAGGAGGAGCGGCGGTTCGCACCGCCCGCCGATCTGGCCGCCGCCGCCAACGTGACCGAGGCTGCGTACGCACAGGCCGACGCGGACCGGCTGGGCTTCTGGGCCGAGCAGGCCCAGCGGCTGACCTGGGCCACCGAGCCGACCGAGACGCTCGACTGGACGAACCCGCCCTTCGCGAAGTGGTTCGCGGACGGCAAGCTCAACGTCGCGTACAACTGCGTGGACCGTCACGTCGAGGCGGGCAACGGCGACCGGGTCGCCATCCACTTCGAGGGCGAGCCCGGCGACAGCCGCGCGATCACCTACGCCGAGCTCAAGGACGAGGTCTCCAAGGCCGCCAACGCCCTGACCGAGCTGGGCGTCGAGGCCGGCGACCGGGTCGCCGTCTACCTCCCGATGATCCCCGAGGCGGTCGTCGCGATGCTCGCGTGCGCCCGCGTCGGCGCCGCGCACTCCGTGGTCTTCGGCGGCTTCTCCGCCGACGCCGTCGCCTCCCGCATCCAGGACGCCGACGCCAAGCTGGTCATCACCGCCGACGGCGGCTACCGCCGTGGCAAGCCCACCGCCCTGAAGCCCGCCATCGACGAGGCCGTCGCCAAGTGTCCGCAGGTCGAGCACGTGCTCGTCGTGCGCCGCACCGGCCAGGACACCGCCTTCACCGAGGGCCGCGACGTCTGGTGGCACGAGGTGGTCGGCCGGCAGTCCACCGAGCACACCCCGCGGCCCTTCGACGCCGAGCACCCGCTCTTCATCCTGTACACCTCGGGGACCACGGGTAAGCCCAAGGGCATCCTGCACACTTCCGGCGGCTACCTCACCCAGGCCGCGTACACCCACCACGCGGTCTTCGACCTGAAGCCGGAGACCGACGTCTACTGGTGCACCGCCGACATCGGCTGGGTGACCGGGCACTCCTACATCGTCTACGGGCCGCTCGCGAACGGCGCCACCCAGGTGATGTACGAGGGCACCCCCGACACCCCGCACCAGGGGCGGTTCTGGGAGGTCGTCCAGAAGTACGGCGTCACCATCCTCTACACGGCGCCCACGGCCATCCGTACGTTCATGAAGTGGGGCGACGACATCCCCGCGAAGTTCGACCTGTCGAGCCTGCGCGTGCTGGGCTCGGTCGGCGAGCCGATCAACCCCGAGGCCTGGATCTGGTACCGCAAGCACATCGGCGGCGACCGCTGCCCGATCGTGGACACCTGGTGGCAAACCGAGACCGGCGCGATGATGATCTCCCCGCTGCCGGGCGTCACCGCCACCAAGCCGGGCTCCGCACAGCGCGCCCTGCCCGGAATCTCCGCCACCGTCGTGGACGACGAGGCGCACGAGGTACCGAACGGTGGGGGCGGCTACCTGGTCCTCACCGAGCCGTGGCCGTCGATGCTGCGCACCATCTGGGGCGACGACCAGCGGTTCATCGACACCTACTGGTCCCGCTTCGAGGGCAAGTACTTCGCCGGTGACGGCGCCAAGAAGGACGACGACGGCGACATCTGGCTGCTCGGCCGGGTGGACGACGTGATGCTGGTGTCCGGCCACAACATCTCGACCACCGAGGTCGAGTCGGCGCTCGTCTCGCACCCGTCGGTCGCCGAGGCGGCCGTGGTCGGCGCGAACGACGAGACCACCGGTCAGGCCATCGTCGCCTTCGTCATCCTGCGCGGCAGCGCCTCCGAGACCGAGAGCCTGGTCGCGGAACTGCGCAACCACGTGGGCAGCACGCTGGGCCCGATCGCCAAGCCGAAGCGGATCCTGCCGGTCCAGGAGCTGCCGAAGACCCGCTCGGGCAAGATCATGCGCCGTCTGCTGCGCGACGTGGCGGAGAACCGCGCGGTCGGTGACGTCACCACGCTCGCCGACTCCTCGGTCATGGACCTGATCCAGAGCAAGCTGCCGGCAGCCGGCAGCGAGGACTGAGACACACCGAAAGGGGCACCCGGCGCGCCGCGCCGCGTGCCCCTTTCGCACTTAAAGTGATGATCGCCGGATACGTCCTCGCGTACGCCCTGTAAAGTATTCAAAGCGTAAAGAAAGACCACAGGGTGCGCCGGGAAGTCTGGTCGGCAATGTGTTTCGCCATGCCGTCCAACCGCCCCCCGGAGGTCCCCCTCGTGGCCGCGCCCAGCCCCACCGACCACCAGAGCCGCAAGCTGCTCGGTCGCCTCTCCCTGCCCGAGCTCCGCTTCGTCGGCGATGCCCTGCGCACCGAGACCGTCGGCGGCGTGCTGCTCCTCGTGGCCGCGATCGCCGCCCTCCTGTGGGCGAACATCCCCGCCATCTCCCAGAGCTATTCCAGCGTCGCGTCCTTCCACATCGGCCCCGCCGCGCTCGGCCTGGACCTCTCGCTCCAGCACTGGGCGGCCGACGGACTCCTCGCCATCTTCTTCTTCGTCGCCGGCATCGAGCTCAAGCGCGAACTCGTCGCGGGCGATCTGCGCGATGCCCGGGCCGCCGCCCTCCCGGTGATCGCCGCCCTGTGCGGCATGGCCGTACCCGCGGTGGTGTACCTCGTCGTCAACATCCTGGGCAACGGCTCCACGGACGGCTGGGCCGTCCCGACCGCCACCGACATCGCCTTCGCGCTCGCCGTCCTCGCCGTCATCGGCACCTCGCTGCCGTCCGCCCTGCGCGCCTTCCTGCTGACCCTCGCGGTCGTCGACGACCTCTTCGCCATCCTGATCATCGCGGTGTTCTTCACCAGCGACATCGACTTCCTCGCGCTCGGCGGCGCGTTCGTGGGCCTGGCCCTCTTCTGGTTCCTGCTCCGCCGCGAGGTGCGCGGTTGGTACATCTACGTTCCGCTCGCCCTGGTCATCTGGGGCCTGATGTACAACAGCGGCGTCCACGCCACCATCGCCGGCGTGGCCATGGGCCTGATGCTCCGCTGCACCCGCCGTGAGGGCGAGCGGCAGTCCCCCGGCGAACACATCGAGCACCTGGTCCGGCCGCTGTCGGCCGGTCTCGCCGTACCGCTCTTCGCCCTCTTCTCCGCCGGCGTCTCCCTCTCCGACAAGGCCATCGCCCAGGTGTTCACCCGGCCCGAGGCCCTCGGCGTGGTGCTCGGCCTCGTCGTCGGCAAGGCCGTGGGCATCTTCGGCGGCACCTGGCTGGCCGCTCGCTTCACCAAGGCGGAACTGAACGAGGACCTCGCCTGGCCGGACGTGCTCGCCGTGGCCTCGCTCGCCGGCATCGGCTTCACCGTCTCCCTCCTGATCGGTGAACTGGCCTTCGCCGACGATGCCGTCCTCACCTCCGAGGTCAAGGCCGCCGTCCTGATCGGCTCCCTGATCGCCGCCGTGATCGCGTGCGTCATGCTCAAGCTCCGCAACCGCAAGTACCGGGCGCTCACCGAGGCCGAGGAGCGCGACGATGACCACGACGGCATCCCGGACATCTACGAGGAGCACAACCCCGAGTACCACCTGCGGATGGCACGGATCTACGAGGACCGGGCCGCGGATCACCGCCGCAGGGCCGAGGAGGCGGCGGCCGCCGCGCTGCAAACGGCAGCCGGGTCCACCGCCGAGGGCGACCGTCCGGCATGATCTGACTGACGACGCAGGACAGCCGCGCCGCCCGGCAGCAGACGACAGAGGGAGAGAGCGATGAGCGCAGTGGACCAAGAGGCGCAGGGAGCCGAGCGCACACTCGGCCAACTGGTCGCCTCGGCCACCGCCGAGATGTCCGCGCTGGTGCACGACGAGATCGCGCTCGCCAAGGCGGAGATCCGCCAGGACGTCAAGCGCGTGGGCAGCGGCTCCGCCTCGATGGTGGCCGCCGGAGTGCTCGCGCTCTTCTCCGTCCCGGTGCTGACCTTCGCCGCGGCGTACGGGATCCACAATCTCGGGCTCGGACTCGCGTGGTCCTTCCTCATCGTCGGCGGCGCGTTCCTGCTGATCGCGGGCCTGCTCGTGCTGATCGGCGTACGCAAGTTCAAGAAGGTCAAGCCGCCGGAGAAGTCCATCGCCTCCGTCAAGCAGACCGCCGCGCTGGTCCAGACCGTCAAGCCGCACCCGCGGCCGGTGAGTGACAATGCTGTGGGTGTGGCACGCTCGTCCTCATGACAGCGCCCACGCCGGACCCCAGCGTTCCTCCCACAGCTGCCACGGCGGTACGGCTCGACCTTCCGGGCGCGCGGCCGGTGATGCACCGGGACGTCGCCGCGAACGGCGCCCGCTTCCACGTCGCCGAGCTGGGTGACGGGCCGCTGGTGCTGCTGCTGCACGGCTTCCCGCAGTTCTGGTGGACCTGGCGGCACCAGATGACCGCGCTCGCCGACGCCGGGTACCGGGCGGTCGCGATGGACCTGCGCGGGGTGGGCGGCAGCGACCGCACCCCGCGCGGCTACGACCCCGCCAACCTGGCGCTCGACATCACCGGAGTCGTACGGTCCCTCGGCGAGCCGGACGCCGCGCTCGTCGGGCACGACCTGGGCGGATACCTCGCCTGGACGGCGGCCGTGATGCGGCCCAAGCTGGTGCGTCGACTCGTGGTCTCCTCCATGCCGCATCCGCGCCGCTGGCGCTCGGCGATGCTGTCCGATTTCGGTCAGACCCGGGCGAGTTCACACATCTGGGGCTTCCAGCGGCCGTTCGTTCCCGAGCGGCAGCTCGTCGCCGACGGTGGGGCGCTCGTAGGGGAGCTGATCCGGGACTGGTCGGGACCGCGGCCGCCCGAGGACGAGGATCTGGCCGTGTACCGGCGGGCCATGTGCATCCCGTCCACCGCGCACTGCTCGATCGAGCCCTACCGCTGGATGATGCGGTCGATGGCGCGGCCCGACGGGATCCAGTTCAACCGACGGATGAAGCGCCCGGTGCGAGTTCCGACGCTGCATCTGCACGGTTCGCTGGACCCGGTGATGCGTACGCGCAGCGCGGCCGGTTCCGGGGAGTACGTCGAAGCCCCGTACCGGTGGCGGCTGTTCGACGGACTCGGGCACTTCCCGCACGAGGAGGACCCGGTCGCCTTCTCGTCCGAGCTGGTCAACTGGCTCAAGGACCCCGAGCCGGACCGCTGACGGGACGCCAGGTCACCCCGCTGCCCGAGCGCGCCGCGCGACCGCCGACGGAACGAGCCTCGGAACCGGTGACCGCCCCCTGAAAGGACGGGAGTTCGGTCGTGTGCTTGTCCTACGAGCATTCAATTGCCCGGCGCATAGGCCAATTGGCCGTCCCTGACGAGGTTACGGACCTTGGGGCACGGGCAGAGGTCGGAGTATGAGCTGGACGCACGACTACGGTGACACCGCGCACGAACGCCGCTCGGCAGCTACGCCGGGCACCTACGAGAGGGCCGGCCGACACGGCCACGACCCCCGCCTCGGGATTCCGCTCATCCTGCGCCGACGGGCCCGCTGGGTCTCCGCGCGCCTGCGCCATCCACGGACGTAGGGACCCGGCGGGAGCCTCGGCTCAGAGGGCGCAGCCCTGGCTGTCGACCCTACGTACGGCGTTCTGGCCGACCCGGATGTCGTCGCGGATCTCGTCCACCGTCAGCACGTAACCGGTGTTGGGGTCGTCGAGGGACTTCGCGAAGACCACGCCGTACACCTTGCCGTCGGGCGTCAGCAGCGGTCCGCCGGAGTTGCCCTGGCGGACCGTCGCGTACAGCGAGTAGACGTCCCGTCGCACGGTGCCCCGGTGGTAGATGTCCGGGCCGTTCGCGTTGATCCGACCACGGACACGGGCCGATCGGACGTCGTACCCGCCGTTCTCCGGGAAGCCCGCGACGATCGCGTCGTTGCCGCTCGCCGCGTCCTTCTCGGAGAACTCCAGCACCGGGGCCTTCAACTTCGGCACGTCCAGGACGGCGATGTCGCGCGCCCAGTCGTAGAGCACGACCTTGGCGTCGTACAGCTTGCCCTCGCCGCCGATCTGCACGGTCGGCTCGCTGACCCCACCGACCACGTGCGCGTTGGTCATCACCTTGCCAGGGGCGAAGACGAAGCCGGTGCCCTCCAGCACCTTGCTGCAGCTGGGCGCGGTGCCGACGACCTTCACGATCGAGCGCTTCGCGACCTCGGCGACGGGGCTGCCGGCGAGCGTCGGGTCGGGCGCCTTGACCTCGGTGATCGGCTCGTTGGAGAACGGGCTGAACACCTGGGGGAAGCCGCTGCGCGCGAGGGTGGAACTGAAGTCCGAGAACCAGGTGTCCGCCTGGTCGGGCAGCACCCGCGACACGCCGAGAAGGACCTTGGAGTTACGGACCTCCTTGCCCACGCTGGGCAACGCGGTCTGAGCGACCAGCAGCCCGATCAGCCACGCCACGAGCAGCATCGCGACCACGTTGACCAGGGCACCGCCGGTCGCGTCGAGCGCGCGCGCCGGTGACCAGGTGATCTTGCGGCGGAGTCTGCTCCCGAGATGGGTCGTCAGTGCCTGGCCGATCGAGGCGAAGATGATGATCACGACCACGGAGATCACGACGACCGTGGTGGACACCTGGGTGCCGTTGTCCGTCACCCGGTCCCAGACCAACGGGAGCAGGGACACGGCGATGAGACCGCCGCCGAGGAAGCCGATCACCGACAGGATGCCGACGACGAACCCCTGGCGGTAGCCGACGATCGCGAACCATACGGCGGCGAGCAGCAACAGGATGTCCAGCACGTTCACGTGGGCCACCGTCTCATGCGCGCCAGTCGAGCGGGACCTGCCGTGAGCGGTCCCACGGACGCTCCCAACCCGCGAAATGAAGAATCCGGTCGATCACCCCGGCGGTGAATCCCCAGACCAGAGCCGATTCGACGGTGAATCCCGGCCCCAGGTGGCCGCTCGGATGAACCGTCGTGACCCGGTGTTCGGGGTCAGTGAGATCGGCCACGGGAACCGTGAACACCCGCGCCGTCTCGGCCAGGTCCACGGCTCCGACCGGGCTGGGGTCGCGCCACCAGCCGAGGACCGGGGTCACGACGAACTCGCTGACCGGGATGTAGAGCCGGGGCAGCACGCCGAAGAGCTGGACACCGGAGGGATCCAGGCCGGTCTCCTCCTCGGCCTCGCGCAGCGCGGCGCGCAGCGGGCCGGTGGTGTGCGGATCGCCGTCCGCCGGATCCAACGCGCCGCCGGGGAAGGACGGCTGGCCCGCGTGCGAGCGCAGGGTGCCGGCGCGCTCCATCAGGAGCAGTTCGGGGCCGCGGGAGCCCTCCCCGAAGAGGACGAGCACGGCGGACTGCCGGCCGCGGCCGTCCTCGGGCGGCAGGAACCGGCTCAGCTGCCCCGGCTGGACGGACCGGGCCGCCTCGACGACGGGGTCGAGCCATGCGGGCAGGCCGTCGGTGGTGACGGTCGGGCCGCCACCCTCGCGGGCTCCCACCGTGGTTCCGGTCTCGTCCCGTGTACCGCGCGTCATAGGCACCTCTGTCCGCGTCGTCCTGTCAAGCGCCGTCTCCCACACCGCAAACGCGGTCCGGGTACAGATTCGTTCCTGAGCCCCCGGGTCCACCGGGCCGCACACCCCCGCAGCCCCGCCTCCCACGTCCTTCCCGCCCCTCCCCCGCCACTGCCGCCCCACCGGCCCCGTAGGACCGCTACGGGGCGGCCACGGCCCCGCCCAGCGGCGGGGCGGGGAGGCCCGGGTAGTCCGGGGGCGGGGTCAGCCGCTGGCCGGGCTGACCGCCCTTCTCGTACTTGAGCAGCTTCTTCGCCTTCTCCGGGTCGGTCTCGCCCTCCCCGTACGCCGGGCAGAGCGGAGCGATCGGGCAGGCCCCGCAGGCGGGCTTGCGCGCATGGCAGATCCGGCGGCCGTGGAAGACGACCCGGTGCGAGAGCATGGTCCACTCGCTCTTCGGGAAGATCGCGCAGATTTCCGCCTCGACCTTCTCCGGGTCCTCCTGCTCGGTCAGCTTCCAGCGGCGCACCAGCCGGCCGAAATGGGTGTCGACCGTGATGCCCGGGACACCGAACGCGTTGCCGAGCACCACGTTCGCGGTCTTGCGGCCCACGCCGGGCAGCGTCACCAGGTCCTCGATCCGTCCCGGCACCTCCCCGCCGAAGTTGTCCCGCAGGGCCTGCGAGAGGCCGAGCAGGGACCTCGACTTGGCCCGGAAGAACCCGGTCGGCCGGATCAGCTCCTCCAGATCCTCGGGGGCGGCCGCGGCCATGTCCTCGGGGGTCGGGTAGGCCGCGAAGAGGGCCGGGGTCGTCTGGTTCACCCGCAGATCGGTGGTCTGGGCGGACAGCACCGTCGCGACGAGCAGCTCGAAGGGATTGCGGAAGTCGAGCTCCGGATGGGCGTACGGATAGATCTCGGCCAGCTCGCGGTTGATGCGCCGCGCCCTGCGCACCATGGCCAGGCGGGATTCCGACGTGGCGGACTTCGGTTTCTTGGCCGAAACTTTGCTTTGAGGGGTGGCAGCGACCCTCGCGGGCGTCTTCACTGGGACATGTTCGCCCACGGCTGAATTTGGGGGCTCCGTCACTCCGCCGGACCCCTTGGCCTGTGCTCTCACCGGCTTATTGGACACCCGGCCAGCCTAAGGCCGCCCGCTGACACCCGCCCGGACCTCAGGTAACACCACTCCGATTGGCTTCCCACCACACAGCACGCCCGTCCGTCCGGCATCCTTGTGATTGATCGCACTGATAGAGCCGTCCGGCAAAATGGGGAGCATCGGTCCCCCTGAGCCGGTCGACATAGGAGAGAGACTCGTGGACGACGTTCTGCGGCGCGCCCCGCTCTTCGCGGCGCTCGATGACGAGCAGGCCGCGGAGCTCCGCGCCTCCATGGGCGAGGTGACCCTCGCACGCGGTGACGCCCTGTTCCACGAGGGCGACCCCGGAGACCGGCTGTATGTCGTGACCGAGGGCAAGGTGAAGCTCCACCGCACCTCCCCCGACGGCCGCGAGAACATGCTGGCCGTCCTCGGCCCCGGCGAGCTGATCGGTGAGCTGTCGCTCTTCGACCCGGGCCCGCGTACCGCCACCGCCACCGCACTGACCGAGGTCAAGCTCCTCGGCCTCGGCCACGGTGACCTCCAGCCCTGGCTCAACGCCCGGCCCGAGGTCGCGACCGCGCTGCTGCGCGCCGTCGCCCGCCGCCTGCGCAAGACCAACGACCAGATGTCCGACCTGGTCTTCTCCGACGTTCCCGGCCGTGTGGCGCGGGCGCTCCTCGACCTGTCGCGCCGCTTCGGCGTGCAGTCGGAGGAGGGCATCCACGTGGTCCACGACCTGACGCAGGAGGAGCTCGCACAGCTCGTCGGCGCCTCGCGCGAGACCGTGAACAAGGCCCTGGCCGACTTCGCGGGCCGCGGCTGGCTGCGCCTGGAGGCCCGTGCGGTCATCCTGCTGGACGTGGAGCGCCTCGCGAAGCGCTCCCGCTGACGCCGGCAACAGCCGTTCGAAGGGGTCCTGTCCGCCCGGGCAGGACCCCTTCGCGTGTCCCGGCCCGACCGCACCAGCGGGCCCGACCGCATCCACGGGCACGACCGCGCCTTCGGGCCCGACCGTCGCCGCGGGCTCGACCTGACGACGCACGGCGTCGGCTCGGCCGCCCCGGACGGACGGCCAGGCACAGTGGAGGCATGGAGCACAGAGGGCTGGACGCGTCCGGGTACTTCGAGCGGGAGGGGTCCCTCGGACGGGTGCAGAGGGAGTTCAAGGGGGTCGTGGCGGCCGCGCGGGCCCGGACCGCCGAGGCGTACGGCCGACGGCTGCACAGCGCGTACCTCTACGGGTCCGTGCCCCGCGGGACGGCCCGGCCCGGGCGGTCCGACCTCGATCTGCTGCTCGTGCTGCACCATGAGCCCTCCGACGAGGACCGGGACACCGCCGAGGTGCTCGCCCGCGGGCTCGACGAGGACTTCCCCGAGGTCGACGGGGTCGGCATCCTGCTCCAGGACAAGGACGCCGTGCTGAGCGAGGCGGAACGATTCGACCTGGGGTGGTTCCTCGCCTGCCTGTGCACCCCGCTGCTCGGCGCGGACCTGGCCGAGCACCTGCCGCGCTACCGGCCGGACAGCCTGCTCGCCCGCGAGACCAACGGCGACCTGGCCGAGCTGCTGCCCCGGTGGCGCACCCGGGTACGGGAGGCCTCGACCCCCGAGGAGTACCGGACGCTGAGCCGGATCATCTCCCGCCGCCTGGTGCGCACGGCCTTCACGCTGGTCATGCCGCGGTGGGGCGGTTGGACCAGCGACCTCGGCGAATCCGCGGAGATCTTCGGCATGTACTACCCGGAACGCGCGGCGCAGGTGGAGGCCGCGGCCGCCGTCGCCCTGGATCCCGTCGCGGACCCGCAGGTGCTGCGGGGGTACGTCGAGGACCTGGGGCCGTGGCTGGCGGACGAGTACACGGCCCGGCACGGGACGAAGACACCGCGCCGGGGCTGAGCGCCGGCCTGGAGCCGGGGCCGGAGCCGGGGCCGGCCGGAGCCGGATCGAGCCTTCCGGCCGCATCAGGCCTTCTCGGCCGGGGTCAGGCCTTCTCGGCCTCGGCGAGGCGGTCGACGGCCAGCTTGGCCTCCGCCAGACCCGCGCCGGTGATCCGGCGGTACTCCTTGATCGCCGAGATGTGTCGGTCGGCCCTGAGGTGGGCGCGTACCTCGTCCATCCCCGCCGGCTCCGGCTCCTCGATGCCGAAGTGGTCCAGCACCAGGGCCAGACGGCGCTCCATGCGGTCCGCCTTGTTCTGGAGGCTCTGCACCCGGAGGGTCACCGTAGAGGTGATCCACCCGGCCGTCGCGACCAGCACGACCAACAGGAACACGGTGTTCATTCAGGCCCTCCCGGGATCAGTCCGTGATCTTGAAGGTACTCCAGCTGCGCCCGGACGGACCATTCCGCGGCCGGCCACAGGGAGCGGTCCACGTCCGCGTAGACCTGGGCGACGACCGCCTCCGGGGTCAGGCAGCCGTTCTCCACGGCGGTCTCGACCTGCGCGAGCCGGTGGGCACGATGGGCCAGGTAGTACTCGACGGCTCCCTGCGCGTCCTCCAGGACCGGCCCGTGGCCGGGCAGGACGGTGTGCACCCCGTCGTCCACGGTGAGCGAGCGCAGCCGGCGCAGCGAGTCCAGGTAGTCACCGAGGCGGCCGTCGGGATGCGCGACGACGGTGGTGCCGCGCCCCAGGATGGTGTCGCCGGTCAGTACGGCCCGGTCGGCGGGCAGGTGGAAGCAGAGCGAGTCGCTGGTGTGGCCGGGGGTCGGCACCACCCGCAGCTCCAGCCCGCCGGTCCGGATCACGTCCCCGGCGGCCAGGCCCTCGTCGCCGAGGCGCAGGGCCGGATCCAGGGCGCGGACCTTCGTACGGGTGAGCTCGGCGAACCGGCCGGCGCCCTCGGCGTGGTCGGGGTGGCCGTGGGTGAGCAGGGTGAGCGCGATCCGCTTGCCCGCCCGCTCGGCGGTGGCGATGACCGCCCGCAGGTGTATGTCGTCCAGCGGGCCGGGATCGATCACGACGGCGAGGTCGGACCCGGGCTCGGACACCAGCCAGGTGTTGGTGCCGTCGAGGGTCATCGCGGAGGCGTTGGGGGCCAGGACGTTCACGGCGCGGGCGGTCGCCGGGCCGGAGGTGACGATTCCGCGGGGCTGTCCGGGCAGTGCGGCGGCGTCGGTCATGCGGGGCCTCCGGGACCTGCGGGACGCCCGGGTCGGACGCGCTTGGTGAACTCCTCGTGCCCCGGCCAGCTGAGCACCAGCTCACCGTCCTCCAGCGTGGCCTGGGCCAGCACCGGGGCGAGGTCCTGCTCGGCCGCGGCGGCGAGCGCGCCCGCGGCGCTCCCGTACGGCTCCAGCGACCGCAGCGTGGAGATGGTGGGCGGCATCATCAGCAGCTCGCCCTTGTCGTAGCCGGCGGCCGCGTCGGCGGGGCGGATCCACACGGTCCGGTCGGCCTCGGTGGAGGCGTTGCGGGTGCGTTGGCCCTCGGGGAGGGCGGCGACGAAGAACCAGGTGTCGTAGCGGCGCGGCTCGAACTCGGGGGTGATCCAGCGCGCCCAGGCACCCAGCAGGTCCGAGCGCAGCCGCAGGCCGCGGCGGTCGAGGAACTCCGCGAAGGACAGCTCCCGCGCCACGAGGGCCTGCCGGTCCGCCTCCCAGTCGTCCCCGGTCGTGTCACCGACGATCTCGTCCGGGGTCTGCCCGGCGAGCAGGACGCCCGCCTCCTCGAAGGTCTCCCGTACGGCGCCGCAGACGATGGCCTGCGCGGTGAGGGGATCCGTTCCGAGCCGGGCCGCCCAGTCCTCCCGGGAGGGGCCCGCCCAGCCGACCTGGTGCTCCTCGTCGCGCGGATCGACCCCGCCGCCCGGATAGGCGTACGCGCCCCCGGCGAAGGCCATGGAGGCCCGCCTGCGCAGCATGTGCACGGCGGGACCCTCGGGGGTGTCGCGCAGGAGCATCACGGTGGCGGCGCGCCGCGGATCCACCGGGACGAGCGAGCCGTCCGCGAGCGCGCGGATGCGGTCGGGCCACTCCGGCGGGTACCACTGGCCTCCGGCGGAGGGCTGCTGCTGACCATGCTGACCATTCGGCATGGCCGGATGCTACGGCCATCCGGCCCGATGTTCGAGGGTCACCCGTCGCGGGTGGCCGACACGTCGGACCCGCGCGGGTGGCCGGCGCGGGCGATCCCGTGCCCGGAGCGGACGCGGAACGGGCCGGGACGCGCGCGTGCGCGAGCCGGCCCGTCCTCGCGGAAGCCACCCTGAAGGGCTCAGGCTCCGGCGACCAGTTCCACCTGGATCTCGACCTCGACCGGGGCGTCCAGCGGCAGGACCGCCACGCCGACGGCGCTGCGGGCGTGGACGCCCTTCTCGCCGAGGACCTCGCCCAGCAGCTCGCTCGCACCGTTCAGCACGCCGGGCTGGGCCGTGAAGTCGGGGGCGGAGGCGACGAAGCCGACGACCTTCACGACACGCGCGATCTTGTCGAGGTCACCGACGACCGACTTGACGGCGGCCAGGGCGTTCAGCGCGCAGATCGCCGCCAGCTCCTTGGCCTGCTCCGCCGAGACCTCGGCGCCGACCTTGCCGGTGATCGGCATGCTGCCCTTGACCATCGGGAGCTGGCCCGCGGTGAAGACGTACGATCCCGACCGCACGGCGGGCTGGTACGCGGCCAGCGGCGGGACGACGGCCGGGAGCGTCAGGCCGAGCTCGGCCAGCTTCGCCTCTACGGCGCTCATGCCTTCTCCCGCTTGAGGTAGGCCACGAGCTGCTCGGGGTTGTTCGGGCCGGGCACGACCTGGACGAGCTCCCAGCCGTCCTCGCCCCAGGTGTCCAGGATCTGCTTGGTGGCGTGAACCAGCAGCGGGACCGTCGCGTATTCGAACTTCTTGGTCATGGGAGCGAGGGTAGTGCCTGTCGTGCGGGCCGCATGCCGCCCCCGGAACCGACGGCCGGGCACCTCACCCGAGCAGGCGCCGAGCCGCCCCGACACGGCCCCCGACACGGCCCCGACCGGAGCCGGTGCGGGCCGGACGTAACGGAGCTCACCCCCGAACACTCCGGCAGAACCACCCGGCACCACCGGAGTCGAACCCGAGGAATTAGGCTCGGACGCTGTGAGCAGGCTCCAGGTGGTCAGCGGCAAGGGCGGCACCGGCAAGACCACGGTCGCCGCAGCACTCGCGCTTGCCCTCGCACGCGAGGGCGGCCGGACTCTTCTGGTGGAGGTCGAGGGCAGGCAGGGGCTCGCGCAGCTCTTCGGCGCCGAGGCACTCCCCTACGAGGAACGGAAGATCGCCGTGGCGCCCGGCGGGGGCGGTGAGGTCTACGCGCTCGCCATCGACGCCGAACGGGCGCTGCTGGACTACCTCCAGATGTTCTACAAGCTCGGCTCGGCCGGCCGCGCGCTCAAGAAGCTCGGCGCCATCGACTTCGCGACGACCATCGCCCCCGGACTGCGCGACGTGCTGCTGACCGGCAAGGCGTGCGAGGCGGTACGGCGCAAGGACAAGGCCGGCCGGTTCGTCTACGACCACGTGATCATGGACGCGCCGCCGACCGGGCGGATCACCCGGTTCCTGAACGTCAACGACGAGGTGGCGGGCCTGGCCCGGTTCGGGCCGATCCACAACCAGGCCCAGGCCGTCATGAAGGTGCTCAAGTCCCCCGAGACCGCCGTGCACCTGGTCACCCTCCTGGAGGAGATGCCCGTCCAGGAGACCGCGGACGGCATCGAGGAACTGCGCCGGGCCGGACTGCCCGTCGGGCGGGTCGTCGTGAACATGGTCCGACCGCACCACCTGGACGAGGACACCCTGCGCACCGCGGCCGGCGACCACCGCGCCGAGGTGGCGAAGTCGCTGTCCCGGGCGGGTCTCGGCGGGGCACGGCGCGGCGGGCTGGCCGAGCGGCTGGTGGACCCGCTGCTCACGCAGGCCGCCGAGCACGCGAGCCGGGTGGAGCTGGAGCGCGCGCAGCGCTCCGTACTGGCGGGGCTGGACCTGCCGACGTACGAACTGCCGCTGCTCGGCGCGGGGATGGATCTGGCCGGGCTCTACGCCCTGGCCAAGGAGTTGCGGAAGCAGTCGGTGGCCGAATGAGCGAGGGGGTGGACACCGTGGGCATGGACACTCCGCCGCGGCTGGCGGTCGACCGGCTGTTGGACGACCGGGAGACCCGGATCATCGTGTGCTGCGGGGCGGGCGGGGTCGGCAAGACCACCACGGCCGCCGCCCTCGGCGTACGGGCGGCCGGGCGCGGGCGCAAGGCCGTCGTCCTCACCATCGACCCGGCGCGGCGGCTCGCGCAGTCGATGGGGATCGACTCGCTGGACAACACCCCGCGCAAGGTGGAGACCGTAGGGACGGGCGACGGCGAACTGCACGCCATGATGCTGGACATGAAGCGGACCTTCGACGAGATCGTCGAGGCGCACGCGGACGGCGAGCGGGCCCGGGCGATCCTCGCGAACCCCTTCTACCAGTCCCTGTCGGCCGGCTTCGCGGGCACGCAGGAGTACATGGCGATGGAGAAGCTGGGGCAGCTGCGGGCCCAGGACGACTGGGACCTGATCATCGTCGACACCCCGCCGAGCCGGTCCGCGCTGGACTTCCTGGACGCGCCGAAGCGACTCGGGTCCTTCCTGGACGGGAAGTTCATCCGGGTACTGATGGCTCCGGCGAAGGTGGGCGGCCGGGCCGGGATGAAGTTCCTGAATGTCGGCATGTCGATGATGACCGGCACCCTCAGCAAGCTGATGGGGGCCTCTCTGCTGAAAGACGTCCAGACCTTCGTGGCCGCGATGGACACGATGTTCGGCGGCTTCCGCACGCGCGCGGACGCCACCTTCCGGCTGCTGCAGGCTCCCGGCACGGCCTTTTTGGTGGTCGCCGCGCCCGAGCCGGACGCCCTGCGCGAGGCGGCGTACTTCGTGGAGCGGCTGGCCGCGGACCGCATGCCGCTGGCCGGTCTGGTACTGAACCGGGTGCACGGCAGTGGCGCCGACCAGCTGTCCGCCGAAAGGGCGTTGGCCGCGGCAGAGAATCTTGAAGAAGGCGGCATTGTCGATCAGGAGTCCGGGAAAGCTGGACTTCGTGACTCGGGCTCGGAACCCACCGAGCCCGCCGAAACCACCCGGACCGCGAACCCTCCCGAGACAGGCTCCCCCGGCGCCGAAGGCGACACCGCGGTCGTCGACCGGATCACGGCAGGACTGCTGCGCCTGCACGCGGAACGCATGCAGGTGATCGCGCGTGAACGGCGCACACGCGATCGCTTCACCTCGTTGCACCCCGAAGTGGCGGTGGCGGAGGTGACCGCCCTGCCCGGCGATGTGCACGACCTCGCCGGGCTACGGGCCATCGGAGAACGACTCGCGGCCGGGGTACCGGCCGGAGCGTAGGCGTTCGTACGTCGTGGCGGCCGTGTGATCTACCCGGCTGCCGCGTATGTCTCGTACGACACGTCGATCTCCGCGTCTGCATCCATGGTGAGGATGTCCGTGCTGCGCTCGTACTCCGTACGTGCGGTTTCGAGCAGCCGTCGCCACGAGGTGACGGTGGGACGCCGGCGCAGCAGCGCACGTCGTTCCCGCTCGGTCATTCCGCCCCACACGCCGAACTCGACACGGTTGTCGAGCGCGTCGGCCAGGCACTCGGTCCGCACCGGACATCCGGTGCACACCGCCTTGGCCCTGTTCTGTGCCGCTCCTTGAACGAATAGTTCATCCGGATCGGTAGTGCGGCAGGCTGCCTGCGCACTCCAGTCGGTAACCCAGCCCATCCCGGCGCCGTCCTCTCCCGAATCGAGGCTCCCCCACGGCGGTAGCGGCATATTCACCGCTGCCAGTTGAGGACGTTACGGAAGGCGAGCACAGTGCAACACCCCCGACGGGCCCAATCTTGAATGGTCCGAACGGACTATGGGTAAGCGGCAGATCACCCGACGGAGTGATCCGGCGACATGCCCGACCATTGCGGCAATTCGGGTGTAATCGTCTGTTCGACTTCAGCAGAGGGGCTGGATTCGGACATGTGTCCACCCCATTCGGGAAGGGTGAAAATCAAGCCGAGGGGTTGATGTCGCACCACACTGCTGTGACAGTTGGGGACAGCTTAGGCCAAGGCATTCGCGTGTGTCCGGCGAATGAGAACGTAGGCTGCCCCCTATGGGAAAGAAGCGCTCGGGCGGCGGGCTCACGGGGAGCCAGCAGGCCGCCAAGTTCCTCGGGGTGTCCGTCCTCTCCGGGGTGGTACTGGCCGGCATGGCGATTCCGGCCGCAGGCGCCCTGGGCCTGGCGGCCAAGGGGACGGTCGAGGGATTCGACGAGATTCCGGCCAATCTCAAGACTCCGCCGCTGAGTCAGCGGACCACGATTCTGGACGCCGAGGGTGGCACGATCGCCACCGTCTATTCGCGCGACCGCCAGGTGGTCCCGCTCACGGCGATCTCCCCGTACATGCAGAAGGCCATCGTCGCCATCGAGGACTCGCGTTTCTACGAGCACGGCGCCGTCGACCTCAAGGGCATCCTGCGCGCGGTCAACCGCAACGCGCAGGAGGGTGGGGCCGCGCAGGGCGCCTCCACCCTCACCCAGCAGTACGTGAAGAACGTGTTCGTCGAGGAGGCCGGCGACGACGAGACCAAGGTGCGCGAGGCCCAGGAGAAGAGCCTCGGCCGCAAGATCCGCGAGCTGAAGTACTCGATCCAGGTCGAGGAGGAGCTCGGGAAGAAGAAGATCCTCGAGAACTACCTCAACATCACCTACTTCGGCCAGCAGGCGTACGGGATCGAATCCGCCGCCCAGCGCTACTTCAGCAAGCCGGCCAAGGACCTGACGCTGGAGGAGTCCGCGCTGCTCGCGGGCGTCGTGCAGTCGCCGAGCCGGTACGACCCGGTGAACGACGCGCAGGAGGCGACCAAGCGTCGCAACATCGTCCTGCAGCGGATGGCCGACACCAAGGACGTCTCGCAGGCGGAGGTGGACGCGGCGAAGGCGAAGCCGGTCACCCTCAAGGTGACCAAGCCCAAGAACGGCTGCATCACCGCCCTCAAGGGCGCGGGCTTCTTCTGCGACTACGTGCGCAACTCCTTCCTGACCGACCCGGCCTTCGGCAAGACCCGCGAGGACCGGGCCAAGGTCTGGAACCAGGGCGGCCTGACGGTACGCACCACCCTGGACCCGCAGTCGCAGGACGCGGCCAACGAGTCGATCAAGGACCACGTCTACCAGGAGGACTCGATCGCGACGGCTGTGACCATGGTCCAGCCGGGCACCGGGCGGGTGCTGGCGATGGGTCAGTCCAAGCCGTACGGCTTCGGCAAGAACGAGACGCAGATCAACTACTCCGTGGACAAGCGGATGGGCGGCTCGAACTTCGGCTTCCAGGTCGGCTCGACCTTCAAGCCGTTCATCGCCGCGGCCGCCATAGAGCGGGGCATGCCGGCGACCAAGGTCTACCAGGCGCCGAACAAGATCGAGTACCCGACGCCGATCCCGCGCTGCGACGGCAGCCAGTGGCTGAACCTGCCGATCAACGGAAAGATCCAGACGGCGAAGAACGAGACCGAGGACGAGGTCGGTCCGTACGCGCTACGGACGGCGATGGAGAAGTCCATCAACACGTACTTCGTCGAGATGATCGGCGAGATCGGCCTCTGCCCGGTGACGGAGATGACGCAGAAGCTCGGCGTGGTCCCGGCCGACGGCTCCAAGATCCCCGAGTCCCCGTCGATCGCGCTCGGCTCCGCCGAGCTCTCCCCGCTGACGATGGCCAACGCGTACGCGACCTTCGCCAACCGCGGTGTCTACTGCACCCCGGTCGCCATCGAGTCGATCACCGACGCGCACGGCAAGGCGCTCGCGGTGCCGAAGTCCAAGTGCGAGCGGGCGATGGCCACCGAGACGGCCGACACCATCAACACCCTGCTGCGCGGAGTGGTCGACTCCGGTACCGGTGAGCGAGCCGGCCTGAGCGACCGCGACAGCGCAGGCAAGACCGGTACGACGGACGAGCGCTACAACGCCTGGTTCGTCGGCTACACGCCGAACCTCTCCGGCGCGGTGTGGGTCGGCTCGGGCGGCGCGAAGAAGATCACGATGGAGAACATCGTGATCGGCGGCAGGCCCTTCGACAAGGTCTTCGGTGGTGGCCTGCCCGGCCCGATCTGGAAGGACGCCGTCAGCGGCGCGCTCTCCGGCCGCGAGTCGGGGAACTTCGTCACGGTCGGCATCGCGGAGCCGACCCTTCCCACCGGCGGACCGCGCGGGAACAAGCCGCCCACGACGAACCCGAACCGGCCCGGCAAGCCCGGTGGTGACGGCAAGCCGGGTGGACGACCCGGTGGCCAGACCGGCGGCCAGACCGGCGGAGCCAACGGAGGCGCCAACGGCGGTGCCACGGGTGGAGCTACGGGTGGCCCGGGCGGCGGCGTCGAACCGCAGCCTCCGTTCCCCGGGCTCACCGAGGGAGTGATCGGCGGCCGCGACGACCAGTAGAGGTCGACGCGACGCACCGCACAGCACGAGACGCACGCGAAGGGGAGGGCCCCGGCCGACACGGCCGGGGCCCTCCCCTTCTTGCCCCTCTGTCCTACGGGGCCTTCTGGTCCTACGGGTGCTACGGGCTCTTCGCCGTCCTACGAGAGCTGCTGCTTGACGACGGCGGCGACGCGCCCGCCCTCCGCCAGCCCGGCGACCTTCGGGTTCACGATCTTCATGACGACACCCATGGCGCGCGGCCCCTCGGCCCCCGCGGCCTTGGCCTCCTCGACGGCCTGCGCCACGATCGCCACCAGCTCGTCGTCGCTGAGCTGCTTGGGCAGGTACGTGTCGAGGAACTCGCCCTCCGCGGTCTCGCGCGCGGCCTGCTCGGGACGACCACCCTGGGCGAAGGCATCCGCGGCCTCACGGCGCTTCTTCGCCTCCTTGGCGATCACCTTGAGGACTTCCTCGTCGGAGAGCACACGGGCCTCCTTGCCCGCGACCTCCTCCTTGGTGATGGCGGAGAGGGTCAGGCGCAGCGTGGACGAGTGCAGTTCGTCGCGCGCCCTGATGGCGGTCGTGAGGTCTTCCTGGAGCTTGGCCTTGAGCGTGGTCATGGATGTGAGTCTGCCAGGTGCGGGGGCGGTGGCGCTCACGGGTTTTCCGGGTCTGCGACGATGGGTCCATGCGTGCGCGTTACGGAGTACCCCTGAAGGCGGCTGCCGGAATCGCTGCGGTGGGGGCCGCGGGTGTGGCCTATGCCGCCGGTTTCGAGGCACGGTCCTTCCGCCTGCGCCGGGTCACGGTGCCTGTCCTTCCCCAGGGGATGCGCCCGCTGCGCGTGCTCCAGGTCTCCGACATCCACATGGTCGGCGGACAGCGAAAGAAACGTGCCTGGCTGCAGTCCCTGGCCGGCCTGCGCCCCGACTTCGTCGTGAACACCGGCGACAACCTCTCCGACACCGAGGGCATCCCCGAGCTGCTCGACGCCCTGGGCCCCCTGATGTCCTTCCCCGGCGTGTACGTCTTCGGGTCGAACGACTACTACGGGCCGCGGCTGCGCAACCCCGGGCGCTACCTCCTCGAGAAGGCCCAGGGCCGGCACGGGCTGAACGGCAACAAGCCGGTCGTCGGCGCCGTGCACAACCCGTGGGAGGACATGCGGGACGCCTTCGACGCGGCCGGCTGGCTGAACCTCACCAACACCCGGGGCCGCCTGAAGCTGGACGGGCTGGAGCTGGCCTTCACCGGGCTCGACGACCCGCACATCAAGCGGGACCGCTACGCGGAGGTCGCCGGCGGCCCTGAGGCGGACGCGGCCTTCTCGATGGCGGTGGTGCACGCCCCGTACCTGCGCGTCCTGGAATCCTTCACGGCCGACCGCTACCCGCTGATCCTCGCGGGTCACACCCACGGCGGGCAGCTGTGCATCCCCTTCTACGGAGCACTGGTCACCAACTGCGACCTGGACACGAAGCGGGTGAAGGGGCTCTCCACGCACGAGGCCGAGGGCCATCGCGCGTACCTGCACGTGTCGGCGGGCTGCGGCACCAACCGGTTCACCCCGGTCCGCTTCGCCTGCCCGCCGGAGGCGACGCTCCTGACCCTGACCCCGAAGGGGTAATACGCTGCGCGGATGACCGCTCCGTCGCGCCTCGTCCCGGTGGTGTTCCGCGCCCTGGTCTGCGCCGCGGCCGTGGTGGGGGTGGTCATCGACTGCGTGTACGGCAGCGTGCCCGTCGTCCTGAGCTACTTCACGATCTGGACGAACATCCTGGTCGCGGTCGTGTTCGGGCTGTCGGCGGCGCGTGCCTGGCGGCGCCGGCCCGACCCCGCTCCCCTCTACCGGGGCGGGGTCCTCCTCTTCATCCTGATCACCGGACTCGTCTTCCACCTGATCCTGGCCAATCCCGCCAGCGCCTTCAACGTGGTCCCCGAACTCGACCGGCTGACCGGGGCCAGGGCCGTCGCGAACCAGCTCCTCCACACGGTCACCCCGGCCGGCGCCCTTCTGGACTTCCTCCTCCTGACGACCCCGCGCACCCTGCGCCCGCGCCACGCCGCCCAGTGGTTGGCCTACCCGCTGACGTACCTGACCTTCGCACTGCTCCGCGGCGCCCTGCTCGCCCCCGACAGCGCCCGCCGGTACACCTACCCCTTCATCGACGCGGCCCGGTACGGCTACGCCCGCGTGACCCTGAACGCCCTGGTCCTGGGCGCGGCCTTCTACGCCCTCGGCCTCGTCCTGGTAGCGGCGGACCGCTTCCGCCCGACGCCTCCCCTGGCCCCGCGACCGCTCCGCGAAAACCGGATTTCGTCTCCGGCGAGAGGTCCGCTAAAGTAATCGATGTCGCCAGGGCAGCAAGCACTGCAAGGCGGCGATCGGGGTGTAGCGCAGCTTGGCAGCGCGCTTCGTTCGGGACGAAGAGGTCGTGGGTTCAAATCCCGCCACCCCGACAGAGTAAGACCAGGTGAGAGCCGGTACAGAGGAATCTGTACCGGCTCTCTCTGCGTCTGGGTGACTAACTGAGTGACTACACCTTCGGCGCGGCCCTGAAGATCTCGCCATGGCCGTCGCTCCGGTCTGGATCACGGGCCTGATCTGTTTCCGGTAGACCGCCTCGGTGACGGCAGTACCGGAGTGCCCGACAAGCCGGGAGATCTCCTCGAGCGGGACCCAGTTGTCGGAGAGCAGCGAGACGGAGCTGTGCCGCAGCTCCCGAGGCGTCCACTCCTTCGCCTCGACTCCCTCGGCGCCGGTGATCGCCTGCCGGAAGACGCGCCGGACGTTGGTGGAGTCCAGCCGGTCCCCATGGCGGAGGAGAAGACGCGCCTCCTCTTCGACTTCGACGGACCGATCTGCGACATGTTTCGCGGCACCCCTGCTCCCAACATCGCCAGCGAGCTGGCCGACCTGCTCGTGGCGCTGGCGCCAGCCCTGGAGTCCCTGCGAGGGCCACGGACGACCCCATGGAGGCCCACCGACTTTCGCAGTCAGCGGGCAGCACTGTCCTCGCGGCAGTGGAAGCCGCTTTGACAGCGGCGGAAGTCCGGGCGGTGAAGGTCGCGGGGGCTCCAACCGAGGGCTCCGTTCAAGCGCTTCACGCAGCACGCGACACGGGCCGCCATGCCGCGGTCGTCAGCAACGACTCGGCCGAGTGCGTTCGGGAGTACCTGGCCCTGCACGGGCTCCTGGGAATCGTCGACGAGATCATCGGGCGCCCCATCCTCCGGCCCGACCTGATGAAGCCATCACCGCATCCACTCCTCACCGCCGCTTCGATCTTCGGCGTAACCCCCAGCCGCACCGTGCTCATCGGCGATTCGTTGACGGATATCGAGGCAGCCCAGGCCGCTCGAGCACGGAGCATCGGGTACGCAAACAAGCATCCCAAGGAGACTTCACCAGCCGACGCAGGTGCGGATGCGGTGGTACTCGGAATGCGCGAGATCGCAGACTTCCTGATTCAGCTGAGCCGCACCAGCTAGGACGTGTCAGTCGCGAGAACGCGCGTCGCCACAGCCGACGAGGTCTCAAGCCGCCAACGGGCGAGCCGTGGTGAAGCTTCACCACACGACGTACACCGCAGACGGAACGGTCGTCGAGTTCGCCATGGGGGTACCCGCCGCGTCGCGCTTCGCCCTGGGGTATGAGTTCAAAGTCCCGGACTCGGCCGAGGGTGGCGAACAGCAGTGATCTCTGAGCAGGCGTGGGCGGACGCGGAACTCATTTGGGACTTTCACCAGATGCACCACGAGCCGCGCCCCTGCTCAGTCGCGGGCGGTCTCGGCAGCCACGACCTGGGCATTGCCGACACGACGGTCGGCCTGTACCAGCGCGGCATGGCACCCCTGATCGTGTTCACGGGCGCCACGAGCCCAACGACCCGCGCGGATGCCGCGCGGGGAGGCGGTGCACTACCGCGAGCGGGCGCTGGAGCTGGGCGTCCCCCCTGAGGACGTCCTCGTGGAGCCCAACGCCCGCAACACCGGAGAGAACATTCGACTCACCCGGGCCCTCCTGGAAAACGCCGGCCGTCCCATCGAATCCGTACTGCTGATCAGCAAGCCGTACGAAGAGCGACGCGCCTACGCCACCACGCGGGAGCTCTGGCCGGAGGTAGAGGTCATCAGCGTGTCCACCCCGATGACCTTCGCGGAGTACGTCGATTTCCATCGGCGATCCGAAGCTCGTCATCGACATGCTCGCCGGCGCCCTCCAGCAGCTCCAGCTCTACCCGGGTCTGGGGTTCAGGGTTCACATGCCGGTGCCGACCACCGTGCTGTCCGCCTATCAGCGCCTGTGCGACAAGGGCTTCACTCGCAGGCTAACTCCTGTTCCCACGCCATAAGCGGCCCCGCCGAAGATTGCTTCACTTTATCCGGGCCCACACCCGCCACGGGCGCTGCGGGTATGACCTAATTGGCGTGGACCTGCTCGTGTGCACGAGCAGCCTGAAAAAACCATACTCCAACCTTCGACGTACGCCAGCTTGGTGACAGGTAGATGCGTCTGCGTGCAGATGGGGCCCAGATCCGATATGCAGTACTCAGACAGAGGCAAATGCCGTTTCAACTCTGGAGGAGTGCATCATGGGACAGTCGCTTTTGAACGACATCGACACCGTCGTGGGTAGCGGAAAGGCCGTGATTTCAGCAGAGGAGTGCAGCGTAGTAGAGATCGTAAAGGAGGCTATCAAGAGCGGCAAATCGGCATCTTTTTACCTGACCCCGGACCAAGCCGCAGAGGTAAAGGCTTGGTACTGGACGCCGGAGCAGATCGAAGCCGCCAACATGACGGTAGTGTCCGACGAAGAGAAGTCCAAGATCAAGTCCGAGTTGGGCATTGAAGTAAATGATTTCCGATTCAGTCGCATCGACTGCGTAAACGGGCACACCTACGGTGGATTCGAGTTCCTACAGCAAGGAATCCGCGAGCACGGATTGGATGCAGTTAAGTCTATTTTCGAAATGAAGAATTCTGCATTCCTTCAAGCCAATCCCACCTTTCTAATGATTTGCCCAACCTGTGATGAAATGCTCAGGGGTTGGGGTTATTACGACTGCGACCGGTACGGTGGGTGTTGCAAGGAAATGTGAAGTGGTGTGGTCCGCTGTCATCAGGCGCATACAGACCCGTGTGGCCGTCAATGAGCTCCTGACCATGAGTGTCTAACTGAGCGACAACCGGCGCGAAGGCTGGGGGACGTCCACCGGCGGTCACGGACCTCCGCCGCAGGTCAGCGTCGTGGAACGGGCAGCTCGCCCAGCGACCCGGAATGCTTCGGGACGAAGAGGTCGTGGGTTCAAATCCCGCCACCCCGACGCTGAAGTACCAGGCCAGAGCCGGTGTCTCGCAAAAGACACCGGCTCTGCTTGTTTCTCCCCACCCTCTCAGGAGAATCCTGGGAGAAGTCTCCGCCGGAACGGCGCCCGGCTCGCTCCTACGGGCGGCCCCGCAGCAGCGCGTCGAGGAAGGCCAGGAGCGACCCCGGAACCATCCGCCGGTTCTGTTCGGCCCAGCAGGAGTCCCGACTTGCCCAGCACGGTCGGTCGGGTGGCGGCCGTCCGGAGGACACGGTCCTCGTCGTCACTGCCCAGCAGGCGGGACAGCCTCCCGCCCACTGGAGCGCTGGTATGCGAGGCCGACCTCGGTGAAGCGGTGGTTCACGTCACGGACGGTGTCCTCGTCCGCTGGGACCAGACGCGCGTTCACCAGGACCTGGTTCCCACCGATCGAGGCCGGCAGCATCATCGCCCGCCGGAACCGAACCGAGCTGGTGCTGCCCCGCCGAACGATCTGCTGGAGCTTCTGCCTGGCAAGGCGGCTGAGTGACTGGGCGAGGACGAATGGGTGATGGCAGGGACGACGCGTTCTGCCGGGCAGGCATGAAGTCCGTGCCCGTGTCTACTTTGAGCGACCGATCAGTTGCTTCAGGTGATCGCGCACGCACGAAACCAGACACGGAGGGTACGTATTCATGCACAAGTTCCGGCAGATCATGATCGCCACTGCGGCGGTGGCAAGTCTGGCCGCTCTTGGCGCGGGAGGCGCTCACGCCGCTGATGCCAGTGGCCGCCTCCCCCACGGCGCCGACGTGCGGGGCGGCCGGGCGCCGCTCGCGCCGATCAGCCCGGAGGTTGCCCAGCTGCCGCGGCTGCCAGAGCTCCCTCGACTCCCGCAGCTGCCCAAACTCCCGCGGATGGGCCTGTCGCACCGTGCGCAGCTCCCGCAGGCAAACCCGCAGCTGTGGCAGCGGGAGATGAGGGTCGAGCAGTACGCGCCCTACGCCCCGTACGCCCCCTACGCGCCCTACGCGCTGGACGGGGGCACGCCCAACACCCCGAACACCCCCAACACCCCGAACACCCCGAACGGCGGCGGGAACACGCCGAACACCCCGAATACCCCGAACACGCCCAACACCCCGGGCGGTGGCGCCACGCCAAATACCCCCAACACGCCGAACACCCCGAACACCCCGAACACCCCGAACACCACGAGTACGCCCAACACCCCTAACACCCCGAACACCCCCAACACCCCTAATACACCGAACGCGCTGTAGGCGCTCTTCAAGACCGGCTCCTCACATCACGCGGCGACGCCGCGCAGTGACTCTCACTGCGCGGCGCCTTCATGTGGTGCGGTATTTGATGCGCATCCACCACCTCAGTTAGGGGTGTTCGGGGTGTTGGGCGTGTTCGGGGTGTTAGGAGTGTCACCGCCACCGCCCGGGGTGTTGGGGGTGTTGGGCGTGTTGGGCGTGTTCGGGGTGTTACCGCCACCGCCCGGGGTGTTGGGGGTGTTGGGCGTGTTGGGCGTGTTCGGGGTGTTACCGCCACCGCCCGGGGAGTTCGGGGTGTTGGGCGTGTTGGGCGTGTTCGGGGTGTTACCGCCACCGCCCGGGGAGTTCGGGGTGTTGGGCGTGTTCGGCGTGTTCGGGGTGTTGCCACCACGGCCCGGGGAGTTCGGGGTGTTGGGCGTGTTCGGCGTGTTCGGGGTGTTGCCACCACGGCCCGGAGAGTTCGGGGTGTTGGGCGTGTTCGGCGTGTTCGGGGTGTTGCCACCACGGCCCGGAGAGTTCGGGGTGTTCGGAGTGTTCGGCGTGTTCGGGGTGTTGCCACCACGGCCCGGAGAGTTCGGGGTGTTCGGAGTGTTCGGCGTATTGGGGGTGTTGCCACCGCGGCCCGGAGAGTTCGGGGTGTTCGGAGTGTTCGGCGTATTGGGGGTGTTGCCACCGCGGCCCGGAGAGTTCGGGGTGTTCGGGGTGTTCGGCGTGTTCGGCGTATTTTCGGCGACCACAATCTGGGGCGCGGGTGCGGCAATTGCCACGGCCGGCAGAGCGACTCCTCCAGCCAGCACCATGGAAGTAGCGGCAGCCAGCATGATCTTGCGAGACAGCTTCATCATCGGTCTTCTCCATTCGAGGTCGGGAGGCTCCTGGGATCCGCCCGCTGCAAGTTGCGACACTTTTCGGTCTCTGTGGCATTTACCGGTGAGGACCTGCTTCAAATAAACCCGACAGGGAGGGAGGGGTCATGCCACAGAATCACGTAACTTGACAACAAAAGTCGATCTTGATAGAGCTGGCATTCTGTGCCGAATACGTCCATCGGCCTGATCGCGAGGAAATTGATCTCGCCGGCGCTCGGCCGACCGGCGGGTTGTCATCCACGCCGGGCAAGTGACGAACACCGTCGGCCGCCATGAGTACCGCCACGCTTCGGGCCCGGTGTACCTGGACATGGATCGGCGCATGAAGCGCGTCCTTCGCACAGCCGCCCTGCTCGTCGTAGCGGCCTGCTACCTGTTCCTGATGTGGCGGGGCCCATGGATGGTCGATGGCGGACACCTGCGTACACGCGATCTACAGCCTGCCGACGGCGTGATCGTCACCGGCTTCAGGACCACCTTGGTCGCACTCGGAGCCGGAGTCATAGCCTGCCTGGGCCTGGGTCTGTACTACACGGACCACTCGCTCCAGCACACGCCCGGCTGCACGGCACGGACCTCCGCGGCGCCGACCTGAGCAAGGTCAAGGGGCATGGCTCCGGGCAGATCGACACGGCACCGACCGACGCCACGACGGGCCTGCCGCCCTCGGCGTGATCCCCTCGGGCGGCCCGTCGGCGCCGCCGTCAGTAGGGGCGGGGGGACATGATGTGCGGCTCGATGGCCGGGGCCTCGAAGATGCAGCGGGGGACGCCCGGGCCGGGTGTCGCGCGGACGGAGACCTGGGTCGGTGGGTCCGTCGGCAGCTCGACGTGCACGGTCACGGGGTGATCGTCGTGCGTCGTGGCGTGTCCGGTCTCCTTGCCGTCGACCAGTACCTCCACGACGGCCTTGTGCCCCGTCTGCACCGTGGCGCTGACCGAGTGCCCGTCGTGATCGATGTGGAAGTGATGGCGCCGACCCATGAGATCGCCTCCCGGCAGTACCCCCTCATGACCAGGGTAGCCACGGGCGCGCGGGCTCACAGCTCGCCGGCGGCCCCGAGTGCGGCGAGTTCGGCCCGGGCCAGGGCGAGGAAGGCCGTGGTGGGCCGGGCCGGCGCCGCGCGCGCCCCGGCCGGGTCGTCGAGGTGGTCGAGGTGGTCGAGGACCGCCGCGACGCTGGTGAAGGGGCCGACCGGCCGGAGCAGCCACAGGCGCCCTCGCGGCCGGGGCGGGATCCCGAGCTCGGCGAGGGCCTCGTCGGCCTCGCGGTCGAGGTCCCGGAGGTCGGGTTCGGGCAGCGGGGCGCACTCCACGCCGGTGATGTGACCGTGGCCGTCGAGGGCGGTGTCCACCGCCCAGTGCGTGGAGCGGTCGGGGATCCAGGTGCGGTCCGCGGGGGGCCAGACGTACGGGAGGAACACCCAGCGCAGGTCCTCGGGCGCCGGCTCCCAGCCGAGCACCTCCAGCTCCCGCATCTCGGGCAGCCGGTCCGGCTCCAGTTCGCTGCGGCCGGTGCGGCGCAGTGCGAGCGGGTGCGGTGTTCCGTCCTCGTCCCACGACATGCGGGAACGTTATCCGACCCGGTGTCCGATATGCGCGACCCTCGTGGGCCTAGCCGAGCGGGTTCGCCGCGATCCGGGCGGCCGCGCCGCCGGCCACGTACGCGGCCGCCGCGCACGCGGGCTTGCGGGCGGCCTGGTCCTCGACGAGCGCGAGGAACACGGCGCCGAAGTCGCCCCGCGGGTGGGCGGCCAGGAGGTCGGCGGTGAAGGCGGGATCGAACTCGGCGAGCCGCAGCCCCGAGACGTCCGCGCTGGTACCGACCTGCAGCAGGTGGCTCTCCACGTCCTCGGCGGCGCTCACGTCGTCCCGCATGTGCAGCACGATGATCTCCTCGGCGCGCGCCCGACGGGCCGCGGGCCAGCCCAGGCCCGCCGTCAGGACCCGTGCGACATGGCCGCCCGCCTCCTCGAACGGCAGGGTGTGACTGTCGAAGGGCGCGGTCAGGCCCAGGTCGTGCACCAGGGAGCTGACGTAGAGGAGTTCCTCGTCGTACGCCAGCCCGTGCTGCCGCGCGTATCGGGCCCCGAAGGCGAAGGAGCGGATCGAGTGGTTCAGGAGGGCCGTGTCCGCGTACTCCGAGGCGATCTCGTGCGCGGCGCGGGCCGATGCGGTGTCAAGTGTCCACGTCGTCATGGGGCGTCAGCGTAGGCGTCGGCTGAAGTCGATCTCGGTCGGGGGCTCGCCCGGCCAGTTCAGCCGGGTCGGGGCGGGCGGGGTCTCGGCGAGGACGGTGCCGCGCGAGACGACGTACCGCGGGCGGACCTGGCGGCGGATCGCCTCCTCCGGCGACGGGGCGGGGAGCAGCACGAACGAGGCGGGGGCGCCGGCGGTGATGCCGTATTCCTTCTCCCCGAGGCCGAGCACCCGCGCCGCGCGCTCCGTCACCATCGAGAAGGCCAGCGGGATCTCGTCGGCGCCGGTGAGCTGGGCGGCGTACAGCCCGACGAGCGCGGTCTGCAGCGGGTTGGCGGTGCCGAGCGCGTTCCAGGGGTCCATCACGTCGTCGTGGCCGAAGGCGACGTTGACCCCGGCCGCCAGCATCTCCTTGACCTGGGTGAGGCCGCGCCGCTTCGGATAGGCGTCGAAGCGGCCCTGGAGGCCGAGGTTGGCGAAGGGGTTGGAGACCAGGTTGATGCCGGAGCGGGCGAGCAGGCGCTGGAGTTTGAAGCTGTACGCGCCGTTGTAGGAGCCCATGGCGGTGGTGTGCGAGGCCGTGGCGCGCCCGCGCAGCCCCGAGCGCAGGGCGAGGGTGGCCAGCAGCTCCACGAAGCGGGACTGCTCGTCGTCGATCTCGTCGCAGTGCGCGTCCACCCGCAGGCCGTGCTCCTCGGCCAGCGCGAAGGCCGTGTGCAGGGAGGCCAGGCCGTCCTCGCGGGTGTCCTCGAAGTGCGGGATCGCGCCGACGACGTCCGCCCCGCGGGCGACGGCCTCGCGCAGCAGCCCCTCTCCGCCGGGGAAGGAGACGATGCCCTCCTGCGGGAAGGCCACGATCTGCAGGGTCATGACATCGCGCACCCGGTCGCGCACCTCCAGCAACGCCTCGAGCGCGGTGAGGTCCGGGTCGGTGATGTCGCAGTGGGTCCGCACGTGCAGCACCCCGTGGGCGGCCTGCCAGCGCAGCACCTCGGTGGCCCGCGCGATCACGTCCTCGCGGGTCAGGGTCCGCTTGCGCTCGCTCCAGCAGGCGATGCCCTCCCAGAGGGTGCCGGAAGCGTTGGGGCGGGGCTCGCCCACGGTCAGCGCCGTGTCGAGGTGGATGTGGGGCTCGACGAAGGGGGGCGTGAGCAGGCCGCCGTGGGCCTCGACGAGGACGCCGGTGGCCGGTGGCTCCTTCTGGTCGTCGTACGGGACCACCCGCGCGATGCGGCCGTCCTCCGCGACCTCGACGTCGGACAGGCCGTGGGTGTGCAGCAGCCGGGCGCCCCGGACGATCATCCGCATGGCGCCAGCCTAGAGAGACATCCGACGGAGCGGGCCTAGCCGCGCTTGGCCTGGGCCTTCTGCTGCATGCCGCGCGTCTTCGCGGCGGTGCTGTGCATGTCCCGGACCGCAGCCTTGGCACGGGCCTCGGCGGCCGTGTTCTTCGCCAGCGCGCGCTCGGAGTCCTGGTGGCTGTGGTGGCCGGTGCGGGCCTTCTTGGCCATGATCGTTCCTCCTCGGACGGGACGGCCGATGCGTTCCACTCTCCGCCCCTTCCCGGCGGTCGGCATCCCGAGGAGCCGTGCGGCCACAATGGGGCGCATGACCAGCGACAGTGAGATGACCCCCGACATGCCCGACTGGGAGAAGCGGTTCCGGGCACCGCGCGTCGGGCTCCCCGACTGGGCCGAGGACGCCCCGGACCGTTCGCTCTTCGTCTCCAACGCGACCGGAACCTTCGAGATCTACGCGTGGAACCGCGCCACCGGCGAACAGCGGCAGGCCACCGACCGCCCCAACGGCACCACCGACGGCACGCTGTCCCCCGACGGCGAGTGGATCTGGTGGTTCTCCGACACCGACGGCGACGAGTTCGGCACCTGGGTGCGCCAGCCCTTCGCGGGCGGCCCCGACGAACCGGCCACCCCCGGCCTGGAGCCCTCGTACCCCGCCGGGCTGGCCATCGGGCGGGACGGGACGGCCGTGGTGGGACGCTCCACCGACGAGGACGGCTCGACCGTGCACGTGGTCCGGCCGGACGGCTCCGCGCCCACCGTGGTCTACCGGCACCGGGAGTCGGCCGGTGTCGGCGACCTCTCCCGCGACGGCACGCTGGTGGCCGTCGAGCACACCGAGCACGGCGACGCGATGCACTCCGCCCTGCGCGTCCTGACCCTGGACGGCGGCACCGTCGCCGAGCTGGACGACACCCGCGGCGGGTCCGAGGAGCTGGGCCTGGAGGTCCTCGGTTTCGCGCCGGTCGTGGGCGACACCCGACTGCTCGTCGGTCACCAGCGGCGCGGCCGCTGGGAGCCGATGGTCTGGGACGTGGCCACCGGCGCCGAGCAGGAGCTCGCGATCGACCTGCCGGGCGACGTCAGCGCCGAGTGGTATCCGGACGGGTCCGCGCTGCTGGTCGCCCACAGCTTCGAGGCGCGCAGCGAGCTGTGGCGCTACGACCTGGCCGCGCGGGAGCTCGTACGCGTGGACACGCCCCCGGGGTCGGTGTCGGGAGCCACCGCGCGGCCCGACGGGACGGTGGAGTACCTGTGGTCCTCGGCCGCCGAGCCGTCGACGGTACGGTCCACCGCGGGCGGGACCGTGCTGGACCCGCCCGGTTTCCGGGCGCCCGGCTCGCTGCCGGTCCAGGACGTGTGGGTGGAGGGCCCGGGCGGGCGGATCCACGCGCTGGCGCAGCGGCCGGCCGACGGCGAGGGCCCCTTCCCGACGATCTTCGAGATCCACGGCGGGCCGACCTGGCACGACAGCGATTCCTTCGCGTCGGCCCCGGCGGCGTGGCTGGACCACGGCTTCGCCGTGGTGCGGGTCAACTACCGCGGCTCGACGGGGTACGGCCGCGAGTGGACCGACGCCCTCAAGCACCGGGTCGGGTTGATCGAGCTGGAGGACATCGCGGCGGTCCGGGAGTGGGCGGTGGACTCCGGCCTCGCGGATCCGGCGCGCATGGTGCTCTCGGGCGGTTCCTGGGGCGGCTACCTGACGCTGCTGGGGCTGGGCACGCAGCCCGACGCCTGGGCCGTGGGCCTGGCCGCCGTGCCGGTCGCGGACTACGTGACGGCCTACCACGACGAGATGGAGGCGCTGAAGGCCCTGGACCGCACCCTCTTCGGCGGTACGCCGGAGGAGGTCCCGGACCGGTTCGAGGCGTCCTCGCCGCTGACGTACGTGGACGCCGTGAAGGCGCCGGTCCACATCGCGGCCGGGGTGAACGACCCGCGCTGCCCGATCCGCCAGATCGACAACTACGTGGACCGGCTCGCGGCGCGCGGGGCGGTGCACGAGGTGTACCGGTACGACGCCGGGCACGGTTCGCTGGTGGTGGAGGAGCGGATCAAGCAGGTCCGGATGGAGCTGGAGTTCGCGCTGAAGCACCTGCCGCACTGACCCTGCGGGAGGGCGACCGGTGCACCCCCCGTACCGTGGTGGGGTGCACCGGTTTCTCCTGACCCCGCGCTGGTGGGGGATCAACGTCTTCGTCGCGCTCGCCGTTCCCTTCTGCCTGTACATGGGGTCCTGGCAGCTCGGCCGGTTCGAGGACCGCGTCGACACCCACCGGGAAGCGAACGCGCAGCAGCCCGCGGACCAGGTGGCCGCGCCGCTGGACTCGCTGCTCCCGGTCGACAAGACGACTTCCGGACGGTTGGCCTCCACGGCCGGGGAGTACGGTGACCAGCTGCTGGTGCCCGAGCGGCGGCTGGACGGCGAGTCCGGGTTCTACGTGCTGACCCTGCTGAAGACCGACTCCGGCAAGGCCGTCCCGGTGGTCCGCGGCTGGCTGCCGGGGGTGGCGGATCCCGCGAAGGCGCCCGCCCCGCCGACCGGACGGGTCGAGGTCACCGGGGCCCTGCAGTCCTCGGAGAACTCCGGGACGAAGGGGGTCCACTCCCAGGGCGGGCTGCCGGCCGGGCAACTCGGGGTGATCGGGGCCGCCTCGCTGGTCAACATCGTCCCGTACGACCTGTACGACGCCTGGCTGACGGTGCAGACCCCGTCGGACGGGATGACTCCGGTGCCCGCGCAAGCACCGACCAACACCGGGCTCGATCTGAAGGCCTTCCAGAACCTCGGCTACACCGGCGAGTGGTTCGTCTTCGTCGCCTTCGTGCTCTTCATGTGGTTCCGGCTCTACCGTCGCGAGGTGGAGACCATTCGCGACGCCGAAGCCGGCCTGCTGGAGCCCGCCGCGCGGTAGCCCCGCCGTCCGGGAGGATCCCGGGGCTGCCCCGGGACACCCCTAGGACAGCGGGATCGCGCCTGTCCGGTACACCGTTCCGCCGCAGGCCTCGGGGATCGTGGTCCGCGTGGTCGCCGCCCCCGACTGCGGGGTGTGCGAGACGGCCACTCCGGTCGCGGCCGGGGTCGCGCCCGCCTGCGGTTCCGTGCCGGTCCCGCTGCCCGTACCGGCCGTGGTGCCCGCCGTGTCGCCCTGCGGGGCCTTCGCGCCCGCGCCCGCGTCCGGGTTCGCCGACGAGCAGGTCTCCCCCGACGGCACCCACGCGAAGCGGACCTCGTACGCCGTGTTCGGTGGGAGCACCAGGGTCGGAGCCGCCGTCGCCGGGTCGGGCAGCAGCCCGCTCGCCGGATCTCCCGCCGTGTGGCCGACCACGGCGACCGCGGAGGCCGAGCCGGTCCCGGCTCCGGGCGCCGGGGCCGCGGTCACGGTGTCCTGGCCGCTGACGGCGCAGCCCTGGGCCGAGACGTTGGTGACCCGGAAGCTGCCGTAGACCCTTCCGTCGGTCTCCGGGGCACGGGCCGAGCCCACCACCCCGAGCTGGTCCGCGCCGCATCCGGGCACTCCCGGCGCCGCCACCGGCGGCAGGGGGCCCGTGCCCGGCACCGAGCTACCGGAACCGCCCGGTCCGGCGGAGGTCCCGGCGCCCGACGGGCCTGCCGTCAGGCCGTCCACCCGGGGGCCCGCCGTGGCGCTCGGCGCTCCGGAGCCCCCGGCCGCGGTCGGCATCTCGCCGAAGGAGTGGCTCGACCTCGGCAGGGACCCGAAGCCGTTCTGGTGCGGGTCGGAGGGCAGTGCGGCGCGCTGGTCGCCCGCGGCCGAACCGTGCCCGGCCATCGCCGGGTGGTCGGTGGCCGCGCCCTCGGCGGCGGACAGGTGCAGTGCGGTCGGGATCGTCGTCCCGGCCAGCAGGACGGCCGCGGCGACGCCGACGAGGGCGGCCCTGCGGTTGCGGGTCCGACGCGCGGGGACGGCGTCCCGTAGTCGCTCCAGCGCGTTCGCGGAGGGCAGCAGGCCCTCGACGGCCCCGCGTAGGAGGATGCGCAGCTCTTCTTCCCCGCTCGCCCCGCCCGGCGAAGTGTGGTCGTCCATCATGACTGCGCAGCCTCCATCGCCACCCGCAGCGCGGCAATGCCCCGCGATCCGTACGCCTTCACCGAGCCGAGCGATATGCCGAGCGTTTCGGCGACCTGGGACTCCGTCATGTCCGCGAAGTAGCGGAGCACCAGCACCTCGCGCTGGCGGCGTTGGAGTCCACGCATCGCCTTGATCAGATCGTCCCGCTCCAGTTGGTCGTACGCGCCCTCTTCGGCGCTGGCCATGTCCGGCATCGGCTTCGAGAGCAGCTTGAGGCCGAGGATGCGACGGCGCAGGGCGGACCGCGAGAGGTTCACGACGGTCTGGCGTAGGTACGCCAGGGTCTTCTCCCGGTCGCGGACCCGGTTCCGGGCCGAGTGCACCCGGATGAAGGCCTCTTGGACCACGTCCTCGCAGGAGGCGGTGTCGTCGAGGAGCAGCGCGGCCAGGCCCAGGAGCGAGCGGTAGTGCGCCTGGTAGGTCGCGGTGAGGTGGTCGACGGTGGTGCCGGCCACCACCTCGGCGGCGACGGCCGTCTCGGCCGCCTCAGCCGTCCCCGTCTTCTCGGAGGTGTCGGCCGCTTCGGGCTTCTCCGCCGTCTCGGGCTTCTCCGCCGTCTCGACCGTCTCGACCATCTCGGCCGTATCGGCCTTCCCCGCCTCGCCCTTGCTGCTCCCGTCCGTCTCAGCGCCGTCGCGCGGCGCGGGCACGAGGCCGCCCCGGATCGTTACGGCCGTGCGTACGGGCCCCTCTGTGGGCCCCACCGGCGGGACGGGCACGATCACGGGAAAACCGCCGCCGGGCGCACGGAGACCCCGGCGCGACGGGACGATCCCGATCTGCGCCGGACGGACGGCCGGTTCGAGCAGTGTGTCTGCCACGCCGGTTGGACACGCGTCCCCCCATCAGGGTTGTACGCGCGAGGCATCCTCACCAGCAAAATCCCTCTTGCCCTCATGCGTACCCGCTCTTCCCGATTGCCCCGTCTTTATCGAGACGGCAGTCGGGCCATCGCCTTGATCAAGGGATCAGCACCGATCCTACAAAGCGAATTACGCAAATTCACCCGCGATCAGTTCCGCGATCTGTGTGGCGTTCAGCGCTGCGCCCCTACGGAGATTGTCTGCGCACACGAAGAACTCCAGGGCGTGAGGATCGTCGAGCGAGGCCCGTACCCGGCCCACCCAGGCGGGATCCGTCCCGGCGGCGTCCACAGGGGTGGGGAACTCCCCGGCCGCGGGGTCGTCCACGAGGACCACGCCGGGCGCGGCCTCCAGGATCTCCCGGGCGTGCGCGGCCTCGACCTCGCGCTCGAACCGGGCCCGCACGGTCAGCGAATGCCCGATCAACACCGGTACCTGGACGCAGGTCACCGACACCGGGAGCTGCTCCAGCTGCAGGATCCGGCGCGTCTCCCCGCGTACCGCCAGCTCGTGCGAGGACCAGCCGTCCGCGCGCAGCTCGCCGGACCAGGGCACGACGTTGAGGGCGAGCGGGGCCGCGAAGGGGCCTGTGTCCTCGCCCACGGCGCGTCGTACGTCCCCGGGCTGCTCGCCCAGGGAGGTCCCGGCGACCAGCGACTGCTGGCGACGCAGGGTCTCGGAGCCGGCCCGTCCGGCGGCGCTCGCGGCCTGGTACGAGGAGACGACCAGGTCCCGGAGGGCGTACTCGGAGTGCAGCGCGCCCAGGGCCGCGATCATGGTGGCGGTCACGCAGTCGGGGCCGGCGACGATGCCGCGCGGCCGGATCCGTACGGCGTGTCCGTTGACCTCGGGCACCACCAGCGGGACCTCGGGGTCCTCCCGGAAGGCGGCGGACAGGTCGATGACGACCGCGCCGCGCGTGGTGACCACGGGGGCCCACCGGGCCGAGACGTCGGCCGGGGTCAGGAAGAGGGCGACGTCGCCCGGTCCGAGGCCGTCGAAGGCGTCCTCGGTGAGAGCGACCACCTCGGTCTCCTCCGCGCGGACGACCAGCATGCGGCCGGCCGAGCGCGCGGAGGCGATCAGGCGGATCTCGCCCCAGACGTCCGCCCGCTGGGACAGCATCTGGAGCAGGACCGAACCGACTGCTCCGGTCGCCCCGACCACGGCGAGTGCCGGGCCGGAGGACCGGGTGCGGGTCATCGTCCGGTGCCTCCGTAGACAACGGCTTCGGCGCTGTCGGAGTCGAGGCCGAAGGCCGTGTGCACGGCGCGGACGGCCTCGTTGACGTCGTCCTGGCGGGTGACGACCGAGATGCGGATCTCGGAGGTCGAGATCAGCTCGATGTTCACGCCCGCGTCGGACAGCGCCTGGAAGAAGGAGGCGGTGACGCCCGGGTTCGTCTTCATGCCGGCGCCGACCAGGGAGATCTTGCCGATCTGGTCGTCGTAGCGCAGGGAGTCGAAGCCGATCGCGCCCTTCGCCTTCTCCAGCGCCTCGATGGCCTTGTGGCCCTCGGCCTTGGGGAGGGTGAAGGAGATGTCCGTGAGGCCCGTGGAGGCCGCGGAGACGTTCTGCACGATCATGTCGATGTTGATCTCGGCGTCCGCGATGGCACGGAAGATCGCCGCGGCCTCGCCCGGCTTGTCCGGGACACCGACGACCGTGATCTTGGCTTCGGAGACGTCGTGCGCGACTCCGGAGATGATGGCGTGCTCCACCTGCGCGTCCCCTTGCGGATTCTCGTTGCTGACCCAGGTGCCCGGCAGTCCGGAGAAGGACGAACGGACGTGGATCGGGATGTTGTAGCGGCGCGCGTACTCGACGCAGCGGTGCAGCAGCACCTTGGAACCGGAGGCCGCGAGCTCCAGCATGTCCTCGGAGGAGATCCAGTCGATCTTCTGGGCCTTCTTCACGACGCGGGGGTCCGCGGTGAAGACGCCGTCCACATCCGTGTAGATCTCGCAGACCTCGGCGTCCAGCGCCGCGGCGAGCGCGACGGCCGTGGTGTCCGAGCCGCCCCGGCCGAGGGTGGTGATGTCCTTGGAATCCGCGGACACACCCTGGAAGCCGGCGACGATGGCGATGTTGCCCTCGTCCAGCGCGGTGCGGATACGGCCCGGCGTGACATCGATGATGCGCGCTTTGTTGTGGACCGAGTCGGTGATCACGCCTGCCTGGCTGCCGGTGAACGACTGGGCCTCGTGGCCCAGGTTTTTGATCGCCATGGCCAGCAGGGCCATGGAGATCCGCTCTCCGGCGGTCAGCAGCATGTCGAACTCACGCCCGGCAGGCATCGGAGATACCTGCTCGGCGAGATCGATCAGCTCGTCCGTCGTGTCGCCCATCGCGGAAACCACGACGACCACCTGGTGGCCGTTCTTCTTGGCATCCACGATCCGCTTGGCAACACGCTTGATGCCCTCGGCATCGGCTACGGAGGAGCCTCCGTACTTCTGCACGACAAGGCCCACGTGCGCTCCTCGCTCAGTCCGTCTCATTGCTGGTGCAGTGTAACGAGCGACCGGGATCCGACCGCCTCGTACCACATCATGAGACGAGAAGATCAGAGAATGAGTTCCGTGCCGGATCGTTCACTTGCGGCCGAGGCCGCCGAGCTCCTCCGCCATCACCTGGCCGGCCTGCTCCGCGAGGTCGTCCTCGGTCAGGTCCTCGTCCGTGTCCAGGCCGTCCAGGGCGGCGAGGGGCTGGTCGAGTCGGACGTGGGCGATCAGCGACTGCAGGGCGCGCAGCGTCGCCGAGGCCGTCGGACCCCAGTTGGTGAAGTACGAGAACTGCCACCACCACAGCGCCTCGGTGATCCGGCCGGCCTGGTGGTGGATGAGCCCGTGCCGCAGGTCGGCGACCACGTCGGCCAGGTCGTCGGAGATCCGGTGCGCCACCGGGGCCTTGCGCGGCTCGTACGGATCGAAGACCTCGGAGTAGACGTCGACCGGCTCCAGCATGATCGCGAAGCGCTCGCGCAGGTCGTCCACGTCCGGCTCCGGGCCCAGATCGGGCTCGTAGCGCTCGTCGGGCAGTACGTCCTGGTACGCGCCCAGCCGGCCGCCCGCCAGCAGCAGCTGGGACACCTCCAGGAGGAGGAAGGGCACGGCGCTGTCCGGGTCCTCGCCCTTGGCCACCTCGGTGACCGCGACGATGAAGGACTCGATCTGGTCCGCGATCGAAGCCGCGAAGTCGTCCGGATCCAGTCCCAGGGCGTGCAGCGTTGCGTCAGACATCGAGAAGTCGCCTTCCTTCAAAGGCCCGCCCGAGCGTGACCTCGTCCGCGTACTCCAGATCTCCCCCGACGGGGAGTCCGCTGGCCAGGCGGGTGACCTTCAGGCCCATGGGCTTGATCATGCGAGCGAGGTAGGTGGCGGTGGCCTCGCCCTCCAGGTTCGGGTCGGTGGCCAGGATCAGCTCGGTCACCTCACCGTCCGCCAGGCGAGCCAGCAGCTCGCGGATGCGCAGGTCGTCCGGGCCGACGCCCTCGATCGGGCTGATCGCGCCGCCGAGGACGTGGTACTTCCCCCGGAACTCGCGCGTCCGCTCGATGGCGACGACGTCCTTCGGCTCCTCGACGACACAGATGACCGTGGTGTCCCGGCGCGGGTCGCGGCAGATGCCGCACCGCTCCTCCTGCGCCACGTTCCCGCACACCGCGCAGAACCGGACCTTGTCCTTGACCTCCAGCAGCGCGTGCGCGAGGCGGCGGACGTCGGTGGGCTCGGCCTGCAGGATGTGGAAGGCGATCCGTTGCGCGCTCTTGGGCCCGACGCCGGGCAGCCTGCCCAATTCGTCGATCAGGTCCTGAACCACGCCTTCGTACAACGGACTGCCTTCTTTCGTCGGGTAGGGGTGAGGAGGGTCAGAACGGGAGGCCGGGGATACCGCTGCCGCCGCCCAGGCCCTGGGCCAGCGGGCCCAGCTTCTGCTGCTGGAGCGCCTGCGCGTTCTCGTTGGCCGCCTGCACCGCGGCGACCACCAGGTCGGCGAGCGTCTCCGTGTCCTCGGGGTCCACGGCCTTCGGGTCGATCACCAGGGCGCGCAGCTCGCCGGATCCGGTGACGGTCGCCTTCACCAGACCGCCGCCGGCCTGGCCCTCGACCTCGGTCCGTGCGAGTTCCTCCTGCGCGGCCGCGAGATCCTGCTGCATCTTCTGGGCCTGCTGGAGCAGCTGCTGCATGTTGGGCTGGCCACCACCGGGAATCACAGGGCACTCACTCCATACGTCGTACGTCGAGACCTTCGGAACGCTGGTCAATCCGAGCCTACGTGCTCCCCGAGCGCCGCGCCCTACGCCGTGAGGACCAACTCTTTCGAGTGAGAGACGGGGCGTGCGCGTACCTGCTGGAGACCTCCTTGCGAGCGGAATTCCCGGGAATCGTCGCCCATCGCCCGTCATTCGAAGGTAGGAAGAGCATGCGCATCATTGCGCACACGCGCACCACCACACGTCAGCGCAGGCAGAGGGAGTGCCGGGTGAGCCAGCCGGAGATGCAGCCCGAGGGGCCACCCCGGGATCCCCGGGAGGAAGGCGGCGGACCGATGGCGGCGGGCGATCTGACCGGCCGGCCGTTCCCCCTCGGGGACTGGGGCGAGCCCGCCGAGCGGCTCGACGAGCTCTACCGGCGGGTCGAGGCCGACGCGCTGCGCACCGCCGAGTGGTACCTGTCCGACCGGGCCTGGAAGCGGCGCGGTGCGCGCGTGCTGCGCGCCGGGGCTGCCGTGGGCGCCGTCACGGGCGCCTCGATGCCGCTCCTGGAGCTGACGGGCTCGATCCCGGGCGCCTCCACCTACGGCTACCTCGCACTGCTGCTGGGCGCCGCCGCGCTGGCCTGCGACCGGTTCTTCGGGCTGACGTCCGGGTGGATGCGGGACGTGGCCACGGCCCAGGCGGTGCAGCGCCGGCTCCAGACCCTCCAGTTCGACTGGGCCTCGGAGAACGTGCGCGAGGTGCTCGGCCCCACCGAGGGCACCGCCAGCGAGGCCGCGGAGCGGTGCCTGACCGTGCTGCGCCGCTTCTCGGAGGACGTCACCGAGCTGGTGCGCTCGGAGACGGCGGACTGGATGGTGGAGTTCCGGTCCGGTCCCGCGCCGCTGGTGATGCAGTCGCTGGGGGCCTCCGGAGGGCGCCCTGACGCGAACATTCCGCCGGCCCGCTTCCCGCTGCCGCCGGGCACCAGACCGAACATGCCCCGGCAGCGACCGCCGGAGCAGCCGCGCTGAGACGGGCCGGGCGGCCCTTGCCGGGAGCGGGGCCGCCTTGCCGGGACGGGTCCGCCTCGCCGGGACGGGCGGGGTCTCGCCGGGACGGGCGGGGTCTCGCCGGGACGGGCGGGGCCGAGGTTCCGCGCAGCGGACCCGTACCCCGCCCACCGGGCCGCTCAGCTGAAGATGATCATCGAACCCTGGCCGAGGCTCCGCGTCGCGGCCGCGTGCAGTCCCAGCCACACGTACCGTTCACGGGCGAAGGGACTGTCGTCGTACGGGATCGGCCCCGCCGGCTCCTCCAGCAGCGTCGGCCGCCCCGGCGGCGCCGGTGCGGCGGGCGGGTTCCCCGGGTCTATCCCGATGGCGGGGGCCACGAACAGCAGCTCCCGCAGCAGCCCCTGTACGGACCCCAGCGGTCCGCCCCCGGCCAGCAGCTCCTCGTTCGCCAGTGGAGCCGCGAAGTCCACCGGTACATAGGCCCCGGCGTGGTCGTAGTGCCACACCAGGTGCGACTGCTGGGCCGTGGGCTCGAACATCTCCAGCAGCTGCTCGTAGTCCCCGCCCAGCTCGTCCACCGGGGTCACGGGCAGCCCGCAGAGCTGGAGCATGTACGCCCGCCTCAGGAAATGCAGGGCGTCGTAGTCGAAGCCGGCCACCGGGGCGACGTCCCCGCTCAGGCCCGGCATGTAGGCGAACACGGGCACGGACGGCAGTCCGGCCGCGCCCAGCGCCCTGTCGTACGAGGCGATCTCTTCCGCGAAGGGGTTGTCGGGGCTGTGGCACAGCACGTCGACAAGGGGGACCAGCCACAGGTCACAGGCCACTCGGCCTCCGATCAGTCGATGCCGCCGATCCGGCCAGCGTAGTGGGCCGGACACCCTCAGCGAAGGGGTGCGTAGAACCTCGGGGCTCATCAGGCCTTGTCGGGGCTCGGCGGACCCTGTCCGGGGCTCGTCGGGGTTCCGCCGGGCTCGGCGCGGCTCCGCAGGCCTCCTCGGGCGTCAGAGGCGGGCGGCCCAGGCCAGCGCGTGCTCGTTGTAGCCCTGCACTATGCCGCGCACCGCGTCGGCGTCGGCGAGCGTCACCGCGTCCACCAGCTCGCTGTGGCCGTCCCACAGCGCCGCCCGCAGCTGCGACTCGCGCTGGAGGTGGGGGACGGCGAAGACCCAGCACTGCACGCGGAGGCGGTGCAGGAACTCGGAGATGTAGGTGTTGGCGACCAGCCCGCTCAGCTCCCGCCAGAAGCGCAGGTCGTAGCCGATCAGCACTTCGAGCGAACCGCTCTGCGCGGCCCGGTGGGCCTCCTCGCCCCGGCGGCGCACCGACACCAGCAGCTCTCCGGAGCCGGGGGCCGTGCCGCGCTCGGCGAGGCGGCGGAAGATCCCGTCCACGACGAGCGAGCGGGCTTCGATCATTCCCCGGAAGTCGTCCACGGAGAAGATCCGCACGCGGAAACCGCGGTGCTGGACCAGTTCGAGCAGCCCTTGGGCGGAGAGGTCCACGAGCGCCTCGCGCACCGGGGTGGCGGAGACCTCGTACTGCTCGGCGATCTGCTTGACGGTGAACTCGGTCCCCGGAGGCAGGCGTCCCGCGAGCACCTCGTCACGCAGCGCGTCCGCGATCTGCTGGCGAAGTGTGTTGCGGGTGACAGCTCCGCTGCCTGGCATAGGGGTCCGTCTCCTGTCGTAGAGCTTCGGACACCATAGGCCAGACAAGGCGGCTGAAAACCGATCGGTAGCCAACCGATATCCGACATCCGGACCTGCCGTGCGGGGCGGGTGTCGGATGTCGGATCTCGGTCGTCGAAAAAGCCGGCCTAACCGGCCGTGGTGTGCCGGTCGGCGACCGTCAGCGCCTCGTCCAGCAGGGCCAGGCCCTCCTTGGCCTCCGCCTCCGTGACGTTGCAGGGCGGGACCACGTGGGTCCGGTTCATGTTCACGAAGGGCCACAGACCGGAGGCCTTGCAGGCCGCCGCGAACTCGGCCATCGGCGCGTTGTCCGCACCGGCCGCGTTGTACGGCACGAGCGGCTCGCGCGTCTCCTTGTCCCGTACGAGTTCCATGGCCCAGAAGGCGCCCAGCCCGCGGACCTCGCCGACCGAGGGATGGCGCTCGGCGATCTCGGCGAGCGCCGGGCCGATCACGTTCTCCCCGAGGTGGGCGGCGTGCTCGACGATGCCCTCCTCCTCCATCGTGTTGATGGTCGCGACGGCGGCGGCGCAGGCCAGGGGGTGGCCGGAATACGTCAGTCCGCCCGGGTAGGGGCGGGTGGCGAAGGTCTCGGCGACGGCGGCCGAGATGGCCACGCCACCGAGCGGGACGTAGCCGCTGTTCACGCCCTTGGCGAAGGTGATCAGGTCGGGGGTGACGTCCCAGTGGTCGGCGGCGAACCACGTGCCGGTGCGGCCGAAGCCCGACATGACCTCGTCCAGGATGAAGACGATGCCGTGGCGGTCGCAGAGCTCGCGCACGCCCGCGAGGTAGCCGGGGGGCGGGGTCATGATGCCGGCGGTGCCGGGCACGCTCTCCAGGATGATCGCCGCGATGGTCTGCGGCCCCTCGAAGGCGATGGTGTCGGCGAGGTGGGCGAGGGCGCGGGCGCACTCCTCGGCCTCGGTGGTGGCGTGGAAGGCGGAGCGGTAGAGGTACGGGCCCCAGAAGTGCACCACGCCGGCGGCGGCCGTGTCGGAGGGCCAGCGGCGCGGGTCGCCGGTCAGATTGATCGCGGCGGCCGTGGCCCCGTGGTAGGAGCGGTAGGTGGAGAGCACCTTGGCGCGGCCGGTGTGCAGCCGGGCCATGCGGACGGCGTTCTCGACGGCCTCGGCGCCGCCGTTGGTGAAGAAGATCTTGTCCAGGTCGCCCGGGGTCCGCTCGGCGATGAGGCGTGCGGCCTCGGAGCGGACGTCGACGGCGAAGCCGGGCGCGAGGGTGCAGAGCCGGGCGGCCTGCTCCTGGATCGCGGCGACGACCTTGGGGTGCTGGTGGCCGATGTTGGTGTTGACCAGCTGCGAGGAGAAGTCGAGGAATCGCTTGCCTTCGTAGTCCCAGAAGTACGACCCCTCGGCCCCGGCGACGGCGAGGGGGTCGATCAGGGCCTGGGCGGACCAGGAGTGGAAGACGTGCTTCCGATCCGCGTCCTTCACGGCGGCAAGGGTGTGCGAGGTGACATGAGGGGTCATGTCGTCACGCTAGAAGTGCGCAGGTGGGGCGGGATATCGGCGGACTGTATGGGGGTGGGGGGCCGCTCTCGGCAGTCTGTCTGCGCGGGGCCTGGAGCCCCCTCGCGGGATTGACAGCATCCTGTCGTTATGACAGTCTATTGTCATAGAGCACGAACCCACGCCGGAGGCGAAGCACCATGAGCGAGACCCCGCGCAAGCCCGTCCACCTCGCGGTCTACGACACGTACGCGGACTGGGAGACCGGCCACACCACCGCGCACCTCACCCAGCGCGGCCACACCGTGCGCACGGTCGGCCTGAGCGCCGCGCAGCCGGTCACCACCATGGGCGGCGTCCGCATCCAGCCTGACCTGGCCCTGGCCGACCTGCGACCGGAGGACTCCTCGCTGCTGATCCTCACGGGCGCGTCCCTGTGGGACACGGGCGACGAGCTGACGCCGTTCGCGGCCAAGGCCAGGGAGTTCCTGGCCGCCGGGGTTCCGGTCGCGGCGATCTGCGGAGCCACCGCAGGCCTCGCCCGCGAGGGCCTGCTGGACGGCCGGACCCACACCAGCGGCGCCTCCTTCTACCTGGCGGAGCAGCCCGGCTACGGGGGCGCCGAGGGCTACGTCGAGGCCGACGCGGTGACCGACGGCGACCTGATCACGGCGGGACCGACGGAACCGGTGGCGTTCGCCCGCGAGGTCTTCGCCCGGCTGGACGTCTACAAGCCGGACGTCCTGGACGCCTGGTACGGGCTCTTCCACGACTCGGACCCGGCCGCGTACCCGGTTCTGATGGCGGCATCGGCGGCCGGCGATGCGTGAGGCGACCCACGAGCCGCTGCCCGTCGGGGGCCTGCGGGAGCTGGGGGACGGGGAGCGCGGGGGCGGCGGGGGCGTCGCGGGCGGGGAGCTCGGGTCCTCGGGGCTCGGGTCCGGGGAGCTCGGATCCTCGGGGCTCGGGTCCGGGGAGCTCGGCGCCCGCGACCAGCAGGACCTGCTGAGTCGTACCGCGCTCGGGGTGTTCCGGCTCAACGGCCAGTTCCTCGCCATCTCGGAAGAGCTGGCGAAGCCGGCCGGGCTGACGGCCGCCTGGTGGCAGGTACTGGGCGCGGTGCTGCGGGAGCCGCTGCCCGTGGCGGGCATCGCCCGGAACATGGGCATCACCCGGCAGAGCGTGCAGCGCATCGCGGACCTGCTGGTCGCCAAGGGCCTCGCCGAATACGCCCCGAACCCCGCCCACCGGAGGGCGAAGCTGCTGCGGCCCACGGAGGAAGGGCGGGGCGCGGTCGACCGGATCGGCCCGGGACACGCGGCACTGGCGGCCCGCCTCACCGCAGAGCTGGGCGACAGCGCCTTCGCGGAGACGGTCCGCGCCCTGGAACGGCTGGCCACGGCGCTGGACGCGCTGGAATCCGCGGCCCCGGCCGGCACCGTTCCGGCGCCCGCGCCGGACTGATCCCCGGACTCGCTGAGCGATTGTGTCTAAGTCAATAAGCCTGCAAGCAAAGCTTGTTACGTATAACGGGGCCGGCGGACACTGCGCCACATGGAGCCGTTGAAGGTAGTGGCACAACTGTGGGAGCGAATCGAGGCACGCGACTGGAACGGCGTGGCCGAACTCATCGCCGAGGACGCGGTCATCGAATGGCCCGTGAGCGGTGAGCGGATCGTGGGGCGCGCCAACTTCATCGCCGTGAACAGCGACGACGCCTATACGGACGAGAGATCCGTGGAACTGCTACGGATCCTGGCCGACGGGAGCCTCGTGGTCACCGAAGTGGAGATACCTCAGGACCACGTCGTCTACCGGGCCGTCTCCCTCTGGACCGTGCGGGACGGGGAGATCGTGGGGGCGAGGGAGTACTGGACCAGCCCCGGCCAGGACCCGGCGCCCCGCTGGCGGGCGGGCTACGTCGAACCCCTGGTGGCAGACTGAGCCGCGTGCTCACCGCTCCGCTCGGCGCGAGCGGGCTCCTGGCGGCGCGAGCGGGCTCCTGGCGCTCCTCACCCTCGTCCCCGGCCCGGACAGGGCGAGCGTCACGGAACGGGCCGTCACCCGCGGGCGCGGCGACGGCCGTCCACCGTCGTCGGAATCGCCCTCGGAATCGCCGTCGGAATCGCCGTCGGAATCGCCGTCGGACCGACGATCCGGGACGCCCTCACCGTGGCCGCCCTCGCCCCACCGGGCCCGCGGTCTCTGCCTCGCAGGTATCTCCTGTCATACCTGAGAGCTACGTGCGAACACGGCTCCATGGCGTGACGCCGACCACGGGCCTGGATTTCTAACTTCGGTAGCAGAGAAGAGCGTTCACGGCTCTTCCGGCGACCGGAGGAAGAGGGCCATGGCAACGGAGACGGGGACGGGGACCGGCACGGGGACGAGGGCGGGGACGCGTAGCGGGAGCACGGAGGCGATCCGCTCGGCGGACACGGCGCTCGCCACGGGGAGGGCGGGGACCGGCGGCGGCCGGGCGCGCCGCGGCCTGCTGGCCGCTCTGGTCGCCGCTGCCGTGATCGTCCCCGTCTCCGCCGCCGCGTCCCCGAACGTCCCGGCCCCGACACCCGCCACGTTCTCCGAGAACGCCACCCCCCTCAGCCGGTACGCCGCCAACATCGCCAACATCGCCGATGCGGCCCGTACGGCCGAGGACGCCGACCGTCCCGGCCGGGCGGCCAGGCTGCGCGCCATGAGTGCGGCCGGATCGGCCCGGTTCCTCACCTTCGACGGCCGTGGCAGGGGGCGCGCCGTCGAGGTGTTCGGCGAGCTGGAGAGCGCCGACCGGGTCGCCGTGCTGGTCCCCGGCTCCGACACCACCCTGGACACCTACGAGCGGTTCCGTGCCGGAGCCGCCTCCCTCCAGCAGCGCCTGCGGGCCGAGCATCCGCGCTCCGCCGTGGTCGCCTGGCTCGGGTACGACACCCCCGGCACGGTGAGCACCACCGTCCTGAGCGCCGACCGAGCCGACGAGGCCGCCGCCGAACTGGGCCCCTTCCTCGACCGGTTGAGCGGTATATCGGCGCCCGGTGCCCGGCTCTCCCTGCTGTGCCACTCCTACGGCTCCGTGGCCTGCGCCCGGACCGCCACCGGATCCGCGGTCGGTGACGTGGTGTTGTTCGGCAGTCCGGGCACGGGGGCCGGATCAGCCCGGGAACTGCCGACCGCGGCTCGGGTCTGGGCCGGCCGGGGCAGCGACGACTGGATCGGCAACGTCCCGCACGTCCGGCTCGGCGGGTTCGGTTTCGGCACCGATCCGGTCGACCCCGCCTTCGGGGCCCGGGCCTTCGACGCCGGTGCGGTCGGGCACAGCGACTACCTCAAGCCGGGCACCGCGTCCCTCGACAGCATGGCCGCCATCGTCCTGGGCTCCACCCCCACGTCGGAGGCCGACCATGGTTGAGATCCGCGCCCGCTGGTCCACCCTGGCGGCGGGCATCGACGCGGCCACGCCGGCCGACCGTGACCGTGCCGTGGACGCGCTGCGGGCCTTCGCGATCCTCGGCGTGGTGCTCGGCCACTGGCTGGTCACCGCGCTGACCGCACACGACGGCGGTCTGAGCACCACCAGCCCGTTGGCGCACATGCCCTGGCTGGCCCCGATGTCCTGGGTGTTCCAGACCCTGTCCGTCTTCTTCCTGGTCGGCGGCCATGTCGCCGCCCGCGGGTACGCGTCGGCACGCGAACGCGGCGTCTCGTACGGAGCCTGGGCCGGGCGGCGACTGGGACGGCTGTTCCGTCCGGTCGCCGCCGTACTGCTCCTCTGGGCCGTCGTGGCGGGCGGGATGCTGATCGGCGGGGCGGAGCTGGACACCGTGCGATCGCTGGTCAAGCTGGTTTTGTCGCCGCTGTGGTTCCTGCTCGTGTTCGCCGCCCTCACCGCCGCGACCCCGCTCGTGGCGCGGATCGGCCCGCTGTGGCCACCGGTGGTCGTCGCCGCCGTCGACGTGTGGCGCTTCGGGCTGGACGGCCCCGCGTGGATCGGCTGGATCAATGTGGCGGCGGGCTGGCTCGTCCCCTTCACCCTCGGTGCCGCCTGGTCCCGAGGGGCCTTCGCCCGGCGCGGTCAGGCGCTGGTCCTGGTCGGCGGTGGCGTCGCTGCCACGGCCGCGCTGATCCTCTGGGGCGGGTACCCGGCGTCGATGGTGGGTGTCCCCGGGGCCGCCGTGTCGAACCTGAACCCGCCGACGCTCGCTGCGGCAACCTTCGGTCTGGCCCAGTGCGGGCTCGCCCTGCTGGTGCGGGAACCTCTGGCCCGAGCCATGCGGCGACCGCGGGTCTGGGCGAAGGTGGCCCTGGTGAACCTCTCCGCCATGACCGTCTTCCTGTGGCACCAGACCGCCATGATGGCCGTCACCGCCCTCGGGCTGCTCGTCTCGACCGACCTGCCCGGGCTGCACACGGTGCCCGACTCGATGGGCTGGACAGCGACCCGGCTGTTGTGGCTTCCGGTGTTCGCCGCGGCGTTGTCACTCTGCTGGGCCGCGTTCCGTGTCCACGAGCAGGCCTCGCGCCGGCCGAAGCGGTCCCGTGCCACCCGTACGGCCACGCTCCCCGGCCCCCGGGTGGCCCCTGACAGGGAGATCACCCATGTCTAGGGCCCGCCTTAGCCTGGACGGCGTGAACCAGCAGACCGAGCCACCCGCCGACGAAGTCCGCATCCGCCTGCCGCGCGGCCTGGCACGGGAGTTGTTCACCCTGCGACGGGACCCGCTGCCGAAGCTGTCGCGACCGCGCTGGCTGGCCTGGCTGCCGCATGTGGTCCTCTGCTACGTGGCCATCCCCTGCGGCGTCCTCACAGGGATGACGCTGAACGACCATTACGGGGTCATGGGTTCGGCCGTGCTGGGACTGTCGCTGCTGGCCTCCGCGTCCGTCCTGCTCAGCATGTTCCGGCCGATCGCGGCCTGGTGGCTGGGGCTCGTCACCGCCGGCCTGGTCGCCTGGACCATCCACGACCACATCGGCCCGGGGCAGTCCTGGCCCTGGACGCCCGCAGGGCCGTTCACGCTCGCGCCCGTGCTCCTGATGGTCGCCCTGCGGGTGCCGCCCCGGGTGACGGTCTCGGTCATCGGCATCACCCTCACCCTCAACGGACTGGCCGACATCGTCCTCAGGCCGCCGCAGAGCCAGACGATCATCGGAGGCGCGGCCCTCGTCTTCGGTTTCGTGGGGATCCTCGGCTACGCGCTCCGGGCCACCCGCCTCGCCCGCGGCAAGCTCGTGGAGCAGGAGACCCTCACCGAGGAGGAGCGGGCCCGGCGCACCTTGCTGGAGGAGCGCAGCCGCATCGCCCGGGAACTGCACGACGTCGTCGCCCACCACATGTCGGTGATCTCCATCCAGGCGCAGGTCGCCCCGCACCTGGTGGAGAATCCGTCGGAGGAGCTCAAGGAGAATCTGGCCGGCATCCGGGAGAACGCGCTGGAGGCGCTGACGGAGCTGCGCCGGGTACTGGGCGTGCTGCGGTCCGAGCGGCCCGACGATCCCGCGAACCCCCATCATCCGCAGCCCACCCTGGGCGACCTGGACGGCCTCGTGGACAACGTGCGGGGCGCCGGACTGGACGTCACGACCGAGATCGCGGGGATACGGCGGCCACTGACCCCGGGCGTGGAACTCACCGCGTACCGGATCGTGCAGGAGGCACTGAGCAACGCGCTGCGCCACGCGCCCGGATCGCGCGTGGAGGTCGGTGTCGCGTACGGGCCGCGCGATCTGCACCTGTGCGTGGCGAACAGCGCGCCGACGCGGTCGGCACCGCCGTCGCCCGGAGCGGGGCACGGGCTGCTGGGGATGCGGGAGCGGGCAGGCATGCTGGGGGGCGAACTGGCCGCCGGCCCGCGCCCCGACGGGGGGTACGAGGTGAGCGCCGTACTCCCGATGGATCCGCAGGACCTGCCGGCGGTCCCCGCCCCCGAGACGAAGAAGGCTTCATGAGCACCCCGATCAAGGTGATGATCGCCGACGACCAGATGATGGTCCGGCAGGGCTTCACCGTGCTTCTCGACGCGCAGCCCGACATAGAGGTCGTGGGGCAGGCGGTGGACGGGGCGGACGCGGTGGCGAAGGTCGCCGAGCTGGCTCCGGACGTGGTGCTGATGGACATCCGCATGCCGGGGATGGGCGGGATCGAGGCCACGTCGGTCATCACGGCGGTTCCGGACGCCGCCGTGAAGGTGCTGGTGCTGACCACCTTCGATCTCGACGAGTACGTGTACGAGGCGCTGCGTGCCGGTGCCTCCGGTTTCCTGCTCAAGGACGCGTCGGCCGACCAGCTCGCCGAGGCGGTGCGGGTGGTGGCGGCCGGGGAGGCGCTGCTCTCGCCGAACATCACGAAGCGGCTGATCAAGGAGTTCTCCCGGCTGGGGGCGCCGCGTGCGCCGTCGCGGGCCCGGATCGAGGCCCTGACCGAGCGGGAGACGGAGGTGCTGTCGCTGATCGCCCAGGGCCTGTCGAATGCCGAGATCTCGGAGCACCTGGTGCTGGCCGAGCAGACGGTGAAGACGCATGTGAGCCGGATCCTGGTGAAGCTGGGGCTGCGGGACCGTACGCAGGCCGCGGTGTTCGCGTACGAGACGGGCCTGATCCGCCCGACGGGCTACTGAACGCACCCGGGTAGTACTTGAGAGGGACCCCTGGAAATCCCCATCAGCGGCGACGCGGACGAGGGCGGCACGGACCTACGGTGGTGTGTATGACCGAGACGACCACCGGGGGGACATCCCGGGCACCTGAGTTCCGACTGGCATCCGAGGTGATCGCGACCCTGCGCCGGGATCTCGTCACGGATGCCTTCGCCTACCGGCCGCTGCCGCCGGCGGACACCTCCGGGCGCTTCGTGCGCCGGCTTCCCGGGATGCTGCGCCGGTACGCGCCGTGGCGGCGGCATGCGGCGGTGGGCTTCCTGGCCTTCTTCGTCGGGACGATCTCGCTCAACACGCAGTCGGCCGCCTGGGGTGACCTGGGGCCGATCGCCATGACGTTGCTGACGGTGACGCCGGTCCTGATGACGCTGGTGCGGCCGGTCGGCGCGTGGTGGGCTGCCATCGCGATGACGGTGGTGACCGCCGGCATAGGGGGTGGCATCAACTGGCCTTGGACGGACGGCAGTTTTGCCGCGTACATCGTGGTCATGTTCCTCGTCACGCTGCGGACCGGGCCTCGGGTCGCGGCCTGGATGTGGACGCTGACCCTCGTCCTGGGAACCGGGCTCTCCCTGGTGTTCAACGGCCGATGGGGATCGAACGTGCCGGAGATGGCGCTGACCTCGGCCTTCGCCCTGGTGATCGCCGGCAGCATCCAGATACGTCGGGACGCGAAGGCGGAGGTGAGCGCGCAGCAGGAGGTCACGGCCGTCGAGCGGGACAAGCGGACGCTGTTGGAGGAGCGGACCACGATCGCGCGGGAGTTGCACGATGTGGTGGCGCACCACATGTCGGTGGTGGCCATCCAGGCGGAGGCCGCGCCGTACCGGGTGCAGAACCCGCCGCCGGAGCTGGAGGCGGCGTTCGTCACCATCCGGGAGAACGCGGTGGCGGCACTGACGGAGCTGCGGCGGGTGCTGGGTGTGGTGCGCTCCGCGGACTACGCGGCCCCGGACGCCCCGCAGCCGACGCTGGCCTCGCTGGACGGGCTGCTGGCCAATGTCCGGGAGGCCGGGCTGAGCGTGGAGAAGACGATCACCGGCGCGGTGCGGGAACTTCCGCAGGGCGTGGAGCTGTCGGCGTACCGGATCATCCAGGAGGCCCTGAGCAATACGCTGCGGCACGCGCCGGGGGCGGCGGCCGAGGTGGAGGTCTCGTACGTGCTGGGTGGCCTGGGCATACGGATCGTCAACGATCGGGCGATCGGGGACGCGCAGCCCTCGCCGGGGGCCGGGCACGGGATCACCGGCATGCGGGAGCGGGTGGCCATGCTGGAGGGCGAGATGACGGCCGGCCGGACGCCGGCGGGCGGGTACGAGGTGGCGGTGTTCATACCGGTGCCCCACCGCGGCGAGCCGGCGCCGGAGCCGAAGGAGGGCACGGTATGACGATCAGGGTGTTGATCGTCGACGACCAGGTGATGGTGCGCGAGGGGTTCTCCGTTCTGCTGAACGCGATGGACGGCATCGAGGTGGTCGGGGAGGCCGTCGACGGCCGGGAGGCCATCGAGCAGGTGGCGGCGCTGCGGCCGGACGTGGTCCTGATGGACATCCGGATGCCGCGGATGAACGGGCTGGAGGCCACGCGGGAGATCGTGGCCGCCGACACGGACGCGAAGGTGCTGGTCCTGACGACCTTCGACCTCGACGAGTACGTGTACCAGGCGCTGCGCGCCGGGGCCTCCGGGTTCCTGCTCAAGGACGCGTCGGCCCGTCAGCTGGCCGACGGGGTAAGGGTGGTGGCGGCCGGGGAAGCCCTGCTGGCGCCGTCGGTGACCAAGCGGCTGATCGTGGAGTTCTCGAAGATCTCCGAGGCCCGCAAGCTCGCGGACCCGGCGGGCACGGGGGAGCTGACGGAGCGGGAGACGGAGGTGCTGGTACTGATCGCGCAGGGGTTGTCCAATGCGGAGATAGCCGACCGGTTGGTCGTCGCCGAGTCCACCATCAAGACCCATGTGAGCCGGATCCTGGTGAAGCTGGGCCTGCGGGACCGGACCCAGGCGGCGGTGTACGCGTACGAGACCCGCTTGGTGACACCCGCCTGATCGGGCTCGGCTGCCCTTTAGGGTGCGGGGATGGGCTTTGATCCGTGGGATGCCGCGTTCGTCGCCGATCCGTATCCGGCGTACCGGGAGTTGCGGGAGCAGGGGCGGGCCATGTGGTGGGAGGCCACCGGGCAGTGGCTGGTGCCGCACTACGCCGATGTGAGTGCGCTGCTGCGGGACCGGCGGCTGGGGCGGACCTACCTTCACCGCTTCTCGCACGAGGAGTTCGGACGGCAGGCGCCGCCACCGGAGCACGAGCCCTTCCACGTGCTCAACGGCAACGGCCTGCTGGACCTGGAGGATCCCGCGCACGCGCGGGTGCGCAGGCTGGTGGCGAAGGCCTTCACCCCGCGGACGGTGGAGCGGCTCGTGCCCGCCGTGCGACGGCTGGCCGGGGAGCTGGTGGGGCGGTTGCGCGCGGATGGGGGCGGGGATCTGCTCACCGTCGTCGCCGAGCCGCTGCCGGTGGCGGTGATCGCGGAGCTGCTGGGCGTGCCCGAGGCGGACCGGGGGCCGCTGCGGCCCTGGTCGGCGGACATCTGCGGGATGTTCGAGCTCCGGCCGGACGAGGAGACGGCGCGACGCGCGGTGCGGGCGAGCGTGGAGTTCAGCGAGTACCTCCGGGGGCTGATCGCCGAACGGCGAAGCCGCCCCGGGGAGGATTTGATCTCCGGGTTGATCGCCGCTCACGATGAGGAGGGGCGGCTGAGCGAGCAGGAGATGATCTCCACCTGTGTGCTCCTGCTGAACGCCGGGCACGAGGCCACCGTCAACACGACGGTCAACGGGTGGTGGGCGCTGTTCCGCAATCCCGCGCAGCTCGCCGCGCTCCGCGCGAGCCGCGATCCCGAAAAGTTGTCCACAGCTGTGGATGAACTCATGCGGTACGACACTCCGCTCCAGATGTTCGAACGCTGGGTGCTCGACGACATCCGGATCGGTGACACCGTCATCCCCCGCGGGGCCGAGGTCGCGCTGCTCTTCGGGTCCGCGAACCGGGATCCCGCGCGGTTCGAGGATCCCGACGTGCTGGACCTCGTACGGGCCGACAATCCGCACCTGACCTTCGGGGCCGGGATCCACTACTGCCTCGGAGCGCCCCTGGCGCGGCGGGAGTTGGAGGCCTCGTTCGGTGCGTTGCTGGCGGACGGCGTCCCGCCACTGCGGCTCGTCGAGGAGCCGCGGTGGCGGGACGGGTACGTCATCCGGGGGCTGCAGGAACTGCTGGTGGAGTTCTAGGGCCGCCGGGCCCCGAGCCCCGAGCCCGGCCCCCGAGCCCGGCCCCCGGGCCCCCGGGCCCCGGGCCCCCGGGCCGGCCGGTCTCTACGCGATCATGTCGCGGCGGCGCAGGGCGCCGAGGCCCGCCGCCGTCAGGGCCACCGCCAGGGCGGTCAGGGCCGCCGCCGGGGCCAGGTCCAGGTCCTGTGCTCCGGGGAGCCGGGGCAGGTGGGCGAAGGGCGAGAGGTTCAGGACGGCCTGCGGGAGGTTCAGCGCCGGGCCGACCCAGCCCAGGGCCAGCGCGCCCCCGGCCACCGCCCAGGCGGCCGCCGCGTACCGCGGGACCGCGCCGTGGAGCAGCGCCGCCAGGCCCCCGATCAGCCACACCGCCGGGAGTTGGGCGAGCGTCGCCCCGATGGCCGCGCCCGGCTCCCGGCCGTGCCCGATGCCGAGCCCGAGGCCCGCCGACAGCAGGATGAGCGCCGAGCCGCCGAACGCCACGGCCAGGTGGCCCCCGGCCCAGCGCAGTCGGCCCACCGCGTTCGCGAGCAGCGGCTCCGCGCGCTGCCCCGACTCCTCGCCGGCCAGGCGCAGCACCGACGAGACGGCGTACAGGGCGGCGACCATGCCGAACATGCCGGCCATCGTGGCGAGGAAGGCATCGGTGAGCGCGCCCGATCCGCCCTGCGCGCCCTGCCCGCCCATCCGTTCGACGATCTCGCGGGTCCGGTCGTTGTCGCCGACCAGGTCCGCGGCGCCGTCCGCCATCCCGCCGAAGACGACACCCGCGATCAGGAAGCCCACGCTCCAGCCCAGTACGCTGCCGCGCTGCAGCCGCCAGGCCAGCGCGCCCGCCGTGCCCAGGCGCCCCTCGGCCGGCCCCGGTCGGGACGGCAGGAAGCTCATACCCAGGTCACGGCGCCCGGCCAGCACGTAGGCGGCGCCCGCCTGCGCCACGACGGCGGCGGCGAACAGGAGGAGCACCCACCAGCGTTCGGCGGCGAAGGCCCGTACGTTCTCCACCCAGCCGAGCGGCGAGGACCAGGTCAGCGCCGAGCGTCCACCCTCCGTACCGGCGTCGCCGGCCGCCTTCAGGACGAAGGCGGCGCCGAGCGCGGCCGCCGCGATCCCCTTGGCGGCGCGAGCGCTCTCGGTCAGTTGGGCGGCGACGGCGGCCGTACAGGCGAAGAACATCCCGGTGGCGGCGACGGCCAGCCCGAGGGCGAACGCCCCGGGCGCGCCATGCCCCGCGAGACCGCCCGTCACGAGCAGGGCGACACCGGCGTCGGCCACGAGGGCGGCGAGCAGGGCGGCGGTCAGCGGAGCCTGTCGCCCCACCATCGCGGCGGAGAGCAGTTCCTGACGGCCGGTCTCCTCCTCCTCGCGGGTGTGTCGGACGACGATGATCAGGCTCATGGCGGCCGCGAGAACGGCGGCGTAGACGCCGCCCCGCCAGGCGGTCAGACCGCCGAGGGAGTCCTCGAAGACCGGTCCGTACAGGGCGCGCATCGAACTGCTGGTGTTCATCGAGGTGGCGACCCGGGCCCGTTCGGCGGCGGTGGCGTACACACTGCCCAACGACCCGGGCATGCTCACCACCATGAGCGTGGTGGCCAGGACCCACACCGGCATCATCACGCGGTCGCGACGCAGGCCGAGTCGCAACAGCCCCCCGGTTCCCGCCAGTCGGTTCTTCATCGGGACGCCTCTTCGGTGTAGTGGCGCAGGAAGAGCTCTTCGAGGGTGGGCGGGGTCGAGGTCAGCGAGCGCACCCCCGACCCGGTGAGGGAGCGCAGTACGGCGTCCAGCTTGTCGGTGTCGGCCTGGAGGCGGACCTTGTGCCCCTGCACCTGGACGTCGTACACGCCGGGCAGGTGGGCGAGGCCGTTCGGCGGGCCGGCCAGCTCGGCGCTGATCGACGTGCGGGTGAGGTGGCGGAGTTCGGCGAGCGTGCCGGTCTCCACGGTGCGGCCCTTGCGGATGATGCTGACCCGGTCGCAGAGGGTCTCGACCTCGCTGAGGATGTGCGAGCTGAGCAGGATGGTGCGGCCGGCGGCGCGCGCCTCGGTGACGCAGCTCTGGAAGACCTCCTCCATCAGCGGGTCGAGGCCGGACGTGGGTTCGTCGAGGACGAGCAGTTCGACGTCGGAGGCGAAGGCGGCGACGAGGGCGACCTTCTGCCGGTTGCCCTTGGAGTACGTGCGCCCCTTCTTGGTGGGGTCCAGCTCGAACCGCTCGACGAGCTCGGCGCGCCGGGTCCGGTCGAGGCCGCCCCGCAGGCGTCCGTAGAGGTCTATGACCTCGCCGCCGGAGAGGTTGCGCCACAGGGTGACGTCTCCGGGGACGTAGGCGACGCGGCGGTGGAGGGCGACGGCGTCGGCCCAGGGGTCGCCGCCGAGGAGTTCGGCGGTGCCGGAGTCGGCGCGCAGCAGGCCCAGCAGGACCCGGATGGTGGTGGACTTGCCGGCGCCGTTGGGGCCGAGGAAACCGTGGACCTCGCCGGTGGTGACCGAGAGGTCGAGTCCGTCCAGTGCGCGAGTGCGGCCGAACGCCTTGTGGAGGCCGGCAACGCTGATTGCCTTCGTCATGCTTCCGAACGTACGCTACTTTCACAAATTTATGAAGCTTGAGAATCTCAGGAATCACGTAAAGTCAGGAAGGTGGCAGATGACATGGTGAACGCGGACGCGAGGACCGATACGGATCCCGGTACCGATGCCCGGGACGGCGACGCCGTCTCCCGCTTCGTCGAGCGGTTCGCCGCGCAGCTGACCGAGGCCGGGATGCAGCGGATGGCCGCGCGCGTCTTCGCCCAGCTGCTGGCCAGCGACGGCGGCGCGATGACCTCGGCGGAACTGGGCGAAGCCCTGCGGATCAGCCCGGCCGCGGTGTCGGGCGCCGTGTCCTACCTGACCCAGGTCAACATGGTCAGCCGCGAACGCGAACCGGGCTCCCGCCGCGACCGCTACGTCCTGCACAACGAGCTCTGGTACGAGACCTTCACGCGCCGCGACCAGGTCCTGACCCTGTGGGAGAAGACCCTGCGCGAGGGCGCGGCCACCCTCGGCACGGACTCACCCGCCGGGGCCCGCGTCGCGGAGACGGCGGCGTTCTTCGAGTTCATGCAGGGCGAGATGCTGGGCCTGATGGACCGCTGGCGGGCCCACAAGGCGACGATCGGCCTCGGCTGAGCGGACCGGTCGAAGGCCGACCGAAGGCCGACCGAAGGCACGTCGACTCCGGTCGAAGGCCGTTGGAGGGCCGGTTCGGCCGGTGATCGAATCCGGAAGCACCGATACCCGCAGACGGGACACCTCACGCGTGCCATCCTGGAACGCATGAACCTGGAGGACCTGGTACGGCTGCGCCGCGCCCGGGACATGATGGACCGCGAGTACGCGGAGCCGCTGGACGTTCAGGCACTCGCGAACGTCGCCCTCATGTCGCCGGGACACTTCTCCCGCAGCTTCCGCACCGCCTTCGGGGAAACCCCGTACAGCTACCTCATGACCCGCCGCGTCGAACGCGCGAAGGCGCTGCTGCGCCGCGGCGACATGAGCGTGACGGACGTCTGCTTCGCCGTCGGATGCACCTCGCTGGGATCCTTCAGCTCGCGTTTCACCGAGCTCGTCGGCGAGACCCCCAGCGCCTACCGGGCCCGCAACCACGACGACGGCGCGGCCATCCCGGCCTGCGTCGCCAAGATCCTCACGCGACCGGTCAGGATCGGAGAAGCGAAATCCGCACCCTCCTCGTAGCGTCGACGGCATGGACATCAACCTCTCCCAGTGCTTCATCGCAGTCGACGACCACGACAAGGCGCTCGCCTTCTACCGCGACGTCCTCGGCCTGGAGGTCCGCAACGACGTCGGGTTCGAGGGGATGCGCTGGGTGACCGTCGCCTCCCCCACCCAGCCGGACGTGGAGATCGTCCTCGAACCGCCGCTCGCCGACCCGGGCGCCTCGGCGGCCGACCGCCAGGCCATGGCGGAGCTGCTGGCCAAGGGCCTGCTGCGCGGCGTGATCTTCTCCACCGACGACGTCGACGCCACCTTCGAGCACATCCGGGCCGCCGGCGGGGAGGTGCTGCAGGAGCCGGTCGACCAGCCGTACGGCGTCCGCGACTGCGCCTTCCGCGACCCGGCGGGCAACATGCTCCGCTTCAACCAGCCCCGCAAGCACTGAGGACCGACTGCCTCAGGAGTCCGCGCAGGAGTCCGAGCAGCCGGCCCGCCCGAGAGATGGAGACACGATGAGCAGGGCCACCGAGCCGGACTCCCGCCCCACCGGACCTCAGGCACCGCAGGCGCAGCACGCTGCCGACAGCCACGGTCTGATCCGCGTGCACGGCGCGCGCGTGAACAACCTCAAGGACGTCAGCATCGAGATCCCCAAGCGCCGCCTGACGGTGTTCACCGGAGTCTCCGGTTCGGGCAAGAGCTCGCTGGTGTTCGACACGATCGCCGCCGAGTCCCAGCGGATGATCAACGAGACGTACAGCACCTTCGTCCAGGGCTTCATGCCCACGCTGGCCCGCCCCGAGGTCGACGTACTCGACGGACTCACCACCGCGATCACCGTCGACCAGCAGCGCATGGGCGGCGACCCCCGCTCCACGGTCGGCACCGCCACCGACGCCAACGCCATGCTGAGGATCCTCTTCAGCCGGCTCGGGAAGCCGCACATCGGCCCGCCCAGCGCCTACTCCTTCAACGTCGCCTCCGTCCGGGCCAGCGGCGGCATCACGGTCGAACGCGGCGCCGCCAAGACCAAGACCGTGAAGGCGACCTTCTCCCGCACCGGCGGCATGTGCGTGCGCTGCGAGGGCCGCGGCTCCGTCTCCGACATCGACCTCACCCAGCTGTACGACGACTCCAAGTCGCTCGCCGAGGGCGCGTTCACCATCCCCGGCTGGAAGTCCGACAGCTTCTGGACCGTGCGCGTCTACGCCGAGTCGGGCTTCCTCGACCCGAACAAGCCGATCGCGAAGTTCACCAAGAAGGAGATGCAGGACTTCCTCTACCGGGAGCCCACCAAAGTCAAGGTCGAGGGCGTCAACCTCACCTACGAGGGCCTCATCCCCAAGATCCAGAAGTCCTTCCTGTCCAAGGACAAGGAAGCGATGCAGCCGCACATCCGGGCCTTCGTGGAGCGGGCGGTCACCTTCACCGTCTGTCCCGAGTGCGAGGGTTCCCGGCTCAGCGAGGGCGCCCGGTCCTCGAAGATCGAGAAGATCAGCATCGCCGACGCCTGCGCCATGCAGATCAGCGACCTCGCGGAGTGGGTACGCGGCCTCGACGAGCCCTCGGTGGCCCCGCTGCTCACCGCGCTGCGGCTCACCCTCGACTCGTTCGTGGAGATCGGCCTCGGCTACCTCTCGCTCGACCGCGCCTCGGGCACCCTGTCCGGCGGCGAGGCGCAGCGCGTCAAGATGATCCGCCACCTCGGCTCCTCGCTCACCGACGTCACCTACGTCTTCGACGAGCCGACGATCGGCCTGCACCCGCACGACATCCAGCGCATGAACGACCTGCTCCTGCGGCTGCGCGACAAGGGCAACACGGTGCTCGTCGTGGAACACAAGCCGGAGACGATCGCGATCGCCGACCACGTCGTCGACATCGGCCCCGGCGCGGGCACCGCCGGCGGCACCGTCTGCTACGAGGGCTCCGTCGAGGGGCTGCGCTCCGGCGGCACCATCACCGGCCGCCACCTCGACGACCGGGCCGCGCTCAAGCCGTCGGTACGCAAGCCCACCGGCGCGCTGGAGATCCGCGGAGCCACGGCGAACAACCTGCGCGATGTCGACGTCGACATCCCGCTCGGGGTGCTCACGGTCGTCACCGGCGTCGCCGGATCGGGCAAGAGCTCGCTGCTGCACAAGTCGCTCTCCCCGGACGCGGACGTGATCTCCATCGACCAGGGCGCGATCCGCGGCTCGCGGCGCAGCAATCCGGCGACCTACACCGGGCTGCTCGACCCGATCCGCAAGTCGTTCGCCAAGGTCAACGGGGTGAAGCCGGCCCTGTTCAGCGCCAACTCCGAGGGCGCCTGCCCGAACTGCAACGGCGCCGGGGTCATCTACACCGACCTGGCGATGATGGCCGGTGTCTCGACCACCTGCGAGGAGTGCGAGGGGAAGCGGTTCGACGCGTCGGTGCTGGAGTACCACCTCGCCGGCCGCGACATCAGCGAGGTGCTCGCGATGTCGGTGACCGAGGCCGAGGAGTTCTTCGGCGCGGGCGAGGCGCACACGCCCGCCGCCCACCGCATCCTCACCCGGCTCGCCGACGTCGGCCTCGGCTACCTCAGCCTCGGCCAGCCGCTCACCACGCTGTCCGGCGGCGAGCGGCAGCGGCTCAAGCTGGCCACCCACATGGCGGAGAAGGGCGGCGTCTACGTGCTCGACGAGCCGACCACCGGCCTGCACCTCGCCGACGTGGAGCAGCTGCTCGGCCTGCTCGACCGCCTGGTGGACTCCGGGAAGTCCGTGGTCGTCATCGAGCACCACCAGGCGGTCATGGCGCACGCCGACTGGATCATCGACCTCGGACCCGGCGCCGGACACGACGGCGGCCTGGTCGTCTTCGAGGGCACCCCCGCCGACCTCGTGGCGGACCGCTCCACCCTCACCGGCGAACACCTCGCGGCGTACGTGGGCGCCTGACCTCGCGGCCCCTGACCCCGCGGCTGACCCCGCGGCGCCCGAGCGGCCCCCGGCCCCCTGCCCCCTGCCCGTTTCGGTGGCAGGGGGCCAGGTGCCGGGGAGCCGTCAGCCGCGGGGGCGCCGAGGCGCGGAGGCGCGTCCGACGCTCACCGCGCACCCCGTGTGGTCACCTCGGCACGGTGAGCGTCCATGCCCCCGGCCGCAGGGTCCACGTACGGCGGCGGACCGGGCCGGTCAGCGCCGCGTCGGCGCGGTAGCGGAAGTCCGCGCCCGACACCGTCACCGTCTTCGCCCGGGCCGTGACCGTCGATTCGGCGGAGCTTCCGCCGCCCGTCCGGACCACGACCTCCGCCGGACCGCCGTCGTCCCGGGTGCGAACCGAAATGTCCTCCACGGGCCGGTCCACGTCCGCGAGCAGCACCCCGTCGGCCTCGACGCGCAGCCGGTGCCGGCTCGTGGCCGCGCCGCCGGCCGCCGCCACCGGCCGCACCAGCGTCCGGACCAACGAGCGGTACGCACTCCACACCGACGGCCCGGCGGGCCGCGGGACCCCGTGCACCGGCGGAATCCGCAGCGCGCCGAGCACCACCCCATCGCTGTCGTCGACCAGCAGGTCACAGCTGCGCACCGCCCCGTCGAGGACGGCTCGGGCCGCGGTGACGGCCGACAGCGGCACGCCGAGGGACCTCGCCAGCCCCAGCGACCCGACCGGGCCCACCGGAACCAGCGCCAGGGGTCCCTCGCCCAGCCCGCGCTCCCGGTGCAGCAGCCCCACGGCGCGCACCAGGGCGCGGTCGTCACCGACGATCACCAGCCGTCGATGACCCCGGCGGGCAAGAGCCCGCGCAAATTCCTCCTGCGAATCCGGGAGGCAGATTTTCGCTGCCGCGCCCGCTGACAACACATCCTTCGCGATCCGCACGGACTCGCCGTCAAGACGGCGGGCGACCGGGTCGACGAGCACGAGCAGGCCGCCTACCGGCGCGCCCGCTTGGCTCATGGTGGGCTCTGGAGCCGACACCTCGGTCCTTCCTCGGGTAGCATCTTTGTGCAAGAGGCCCTTGCGCTATTGCGCCAGGGCCTTCGTCTATTCCGGGGTACCGGTCCGACGGCTCAGCCTGCGGTGTACATCGTCGTACGCCCCCTGACCTTGGACATGCCCCATCCGGAAGAGGTGTACGCCTGTGCCCGCTCTTGTGCTGCTCGGAGCTCAGTGGGGTGACGAGGGCAAGGGAAAGGCCACCGACCTGCTCGGTGGATCCGTTGACTATGTGGTGCGCTACCAGGGCGGCAACAATGCCGGCCACACGGTCGTCGTAGGCGACCAGAAGTACGCGCTGCACCTTCTCCCTTCCGGCATCCTCTCCCCCGGATGCACCCCGGTCATCGGTAACGGTGTCGTCGTCGACCCGGCCGTCCTGCTCTCCGAGCTGCGCGGCCTGAACGAGCGCGGCATCGACACCTCCAAGCTGCTCATCAGCGGCAACGCGCACCTGATCACGCCGTACAACGTCACCCTCGACAAGGTCGGCGAGCGTTTCCTCGGCAAGCGCAAGATCGGTACCACCGGTCGCGGCATCGGCCCGACGTACGCGGACAAGATCAACCGCGTCGGTATCCGCGTCCAGGACCTCTACGACGAGTCGATCCTCATCCAGAAGGTCGAAGCGGCGCTGGAGGGCAAGAACCAGCTCCTCGCGAAGCTGTACAACCGCCGCGCGATCGAGGCCGGCCAGATCGTCGAGGAGATGCTCCAGTACGCGGAGCAGATCAAGCCGTTCGTCGCCGACACCACGCTGATCCTCAACAACGCGCTGGACGAGGACAAGGTCGTGCTGTTCGAGGGCGGACAGGGCACCCTGCTCGACGTCGACCACGGCACCTATCCCTTCGTCACCTCGTCCAACCCGACCGCCGGCGGCGCCTGCACCGGCACCGGCGTGGGCCCGACGAAGATCAGCCGCGTCATCGGCATCCTCAAGGCCTACACGACCCGAGTCGGCGCCGGCCCGTTCCCGACCGAGCTGTTCGACCAGGACGGCGAGGACCTGCGCCGCATCGGCGGCGAGCGCGGCGTGACCACCGGACGTGACCGCCGCTGCGGTTGGTTCGACGCGCCGATCGCACGTTACGCCACCCGTGTGAACGGACTCACCGACTTCTTCCTCACGAAGCTGGACGTTCTGACCGGCTGGGAGCAGATCCCGGTCTGCGTCGCGTACGAGATCGACGGCAAGCGCGTCGAGGAGCTGCCGTACTCGCAGACGGACTTCCACCACGCGAAGCCGATCTACGAATACCTCCCCGGCTGGTCCGAGGACATCACCAAGGCGAAGACCTTCGAGGATCTCCCGGCGAACGCCCAGGCCTACGTCAAGGCCCTGGAAGAGATGTCGGGCGCCCCGATCTCCGCGATCGGCGTGGGCCCCGGTCGTACCGAGACGATCGAGATCAACTCGTTCCTCTAGGAGACCCGGTCCCCCCGGAGGGGCGGCAGGCGCACCCGCGCCCGCCGCCCCTCCGGCGTTCCCGGCACCGCCGCGGGCCCGCCGAAGGGACCACCGGGCGACCGCCGGAGCGACCGCCGAAAAGAAATGTCCCGCCCCCTGTCACATCCGTCCGCCGCCCTCCGTCAGTGCTGTGAAGACACCGACCGAAGGAGAGCAGCAGCCATGACGAACACCTCCCTCTCGCGGATGCCGAACCCGGCCGAGTTCGTCCCCGAGCTGAACGACATCAGCGCCGCCCTCTTCCGGGCGACCGGCAACCGCTCCGTGCCGCGGACCACGACGAGCCTGGTCCACCTGCGCGCCGGGCAGATCGTCGGCAACACGTACCTGACCGTCCTGAACACCGGCTTCCTGCGCAAGGCCGGGGAGTCCGAGGAGCGCATCACGGCCGTCTCCTCCTGGGCGGACGCCCCCTGCTTCACGCCCGCCGAGCGCGCGGCCCTCGCCTTGGTGGAGGCCACCCTCCAGCCCGCCCCGCACGGCCGGGAGCGGGTCACCGACGAGCTCTACGCCGAGGTCGCCGCGCACTACGACGAGAAGGCCCTCGCCACCCTCACCATCGCGATCGGGCAGATCGGCTTCTTCATCGCCCTGGCCGTGATCGGCAAGCCGCAGCCGGTCGGCTCGCTGGCCGACGAGCAGTGGGGCTGAGGCGCAGGGCGGGAACGGTCTCGGGGAGCGGGTTCCGGGTGGGCGGAAATATGATGTCCACGGGCTTTTCGCGCAGCGGAAGCAGGGACGAATGGATGCACCTCGGAGCGTTCCATGACTCCTCGTCGTGCCCCGCGGGCGGCCAGCGCCGACCTGCTCAGCACGCTCGGGCGGCTCGCCGACCAGGCCCGCCGTGGGGTGGAGCTGCAGCAGGCCCGCGTAGAACTGGCCGAGGCGCTGCAGAGCGAGATGCTGCCCGCCTCGCTGCCCGCGCTGCCGGGCCTGCGGACCGCCGCCCGGTACGCGCCCGCCCGGAACGGCCTGGACATCGGTGGCGACTGGTACGACGGCTTCCGGCTGCCCGAGGGGGCTCTCGCCTTCTGCATCGGTGACGTCCAGGGGCACGACGTGGAGGCGGCCGCCTTCATGGGGCAGGTCCGGATCTGCCTGCGTGCCGTGGCGGCCGTCGTCGTCGATCCGGGCGAGGTGCTGAGCCGGGCCAACGAGGTGCTGCTCTCCATGGACCGCGACCTCTTCGCCACCTGCAGTCTGCTCCGCTTCGACCCGGAGACCCGGGAACTGGAGACGGCCCGGGCCGGCCATGTTCCGGCGGTGTGGGCCACCGTCGACGGCGAGTACGGCATCGCCGAGGACGACGGCGGTCTGCCGCTGAACCTGGGTCCCGGGGCGGGGTACGCGGTGACCCGCCGCCGCCTGACGAAGGCCGGGTCGATCGTGCTGCTCACCGACGGTGTGGTCGAGGGGCCGAAGTTCCCGATCGAGGTGGGACTGGAGCGGGTGGCCCAGGTGGTGCGGGAGGCCGCGGGCACCGATCCGGGCGAGCTGGCCGCCGAGGTGATGAAGGTGGCCGACTCCACCGGCCACACGGACGACGCCGCCGTACTCGTCCTCACCCACGACGCCCGGCCCGACCCGCGGGAGACGCCCTAGTGCCGTGACCGGAAAGGTTTGCCGGGTCGCGTTGTCCGGTGCGGTGCATCGCAAGGCGGAGGGCCACGGCTCGTACCGGACGTACCGCCGTGGTCCGACAACGCGGCGAGGTGCCGTGCCGGGCAGCGCAACCCGGTGAACCTTTCCGGTCACGGCACTAGGCAGCCCCCACCGGCCCCGCCGGTCCGCGGGCCCGGCCCGGTCGGCAAGAGCCCCCCTCGCGCGTGTCACGGCCCGCGGGGACGCCGGGCTGTTGTCTGATGCTGTGGTGCGCACCGAGGGATGGCGACGTCTGCCCGCAGCTCTGCTGCCGATCCTCGCCGTCGCCGTCGCCTACTACGTGGGCGGGCTGATCGGCCTGCACCAGCGTGTGGTCGTCAACGGCGCCGAGGTGACACCCCTGTGGCTGCCGACCGGCATCGCGCTGGCCTCCCTGCTCTGGCTGGGGCTGCGGGCATGGCCCGGGATCGCGCTCGGTACGTACCTGACCATCGAGCAGATCACCGATTTCGACCTGCCCGGCCTGATCATCGTCGCGGGGAACGTCCTCGCCCCCGTGTGTGCCTACCTGATGCTGCGCCGGGTCGGCTTCCGTACCGAGATGGACCGGCTGCGGGACGCCCTGGCGCTGGTCTTCCTGGGCGGTCTGCTGCCCATGCTGATCAGCGCCACGATCGGGACCTGCACGCTGCTGCTCACCGGGGACCTGCCGACGTCGCAGTTCTGGTCGGTCTGGTCGGCCTGGTGGGCCGGGGACGCGATGGGCGTGCTCGTGGTGACCCCGCTGCTGCTGGTCCTGCGCCGGATCACCACGGTCCGACGGCCCCGGGAGGGCTATCGCACGGTCGAGGCGGCCGCCCTGGTGGTCGCCTCGGTCGCCGTCAGCCTGGTGGCCACCCGCAGCCCCCTCTCGCTGCTCTTCCTCGTCTTCCCGCTGATCATCTGGGCGGCCGTACGCTTCCAGCTCGCCGGGAGCGCTCCGGTCACCTTGTTGGTGTCGGTCCTGACGATCGCGGCGGCCACCGCCCACGTCGGGCCGTTCGCCCATCACACCCTCTTCGAGATCATGATCAACCTCCAGGGCCTCAACGGCGCGGCGGCCCTGACCGGACTGCTGCTGTCGGCCCTGGTCACCGAGCAGAACAACGTCCGGCTGAAGATCGAGCAGGTCTGCGAGGACCTCGCCGAACTGGTGGAGCACCTGGCCCCGGGCAAACCGGAGCGATAGAGGCCGGCTGTCGGAGCCGGTCGTACGCGCGGGACGTGCCCGGCCCGGCCTTCCCGGCCGGGAGGCGACCTGCTCCGGATCCTGGGGTGCCCGCCGTCCACGAGAGCGCCCGTACGCGGCCGCACCCCGGCCGCACCGGCGGCGGGGGCCCCGGCACCGGGTGCTACCAGGCCAGCTGCGAGATCTCCTCGGCGACCACCGCGCACGCGTCCGCCGCCGGGTCGATCAGCGGGAAGTGGCCGACGGCGTCGAGGAGGGTCAGCCCGACCATCTCCCCCGCCTTGGCCGCCGCCGCCACATACGCCTCGGCGACCTGCTGCGGGACCACGATGTCGTCCCGGCCCTGGACCACCGCCGTGGCGATCCCGGTCGGCAGCAGCGCCGCCGGATCGGCGTACGGCAGCCGTTCGTCCCAGTGGTCCGGCCCGCCCAGCAGCTGCGCGCTCGCGCCGCCGCACACGCCCAGGTCCTCCGCCACCGCGAAGTCGGCGATCGGGGCCAGCGCCACCACGCCCCGCAGCATCGGCGCGGAGGGCAGTCGCCACGGGGAGCCGGCCGGGAGTACGTGCCGGGCCGCGGCCCACAGCGCGAGGTGGCCGCCCGCCGAGTGGCCGGTGACGACCGTGCGGCGGACATCGGCCTGCGGGAGGGCGTCGGCCGCCAGCCCCGGAAGGGCGTCCATCGCGGCGGCGACGTCGTCGAAGGTCTCCGGCCAACGCCCGGCGACCGGCCCCTCGGCGTTCTGACGCGGCAGTGAACTACCGCGCCGGTACTCGACGTTGGCTACGGCGAAACCCCGACGGGCCAGGAAGTCCGCGAACGGCGTGACGTGCTGCCGGTCGTACGGGGCCCGCCACGCGCCCCCGTGCAGCAGGACCACGAGCGGGGCCGGCCCCTGGGTCTCACCGCGCGGGGCGTAGAAGTCGACGACGTGGTCGGGGTGTTCCCCGTACGCGGCGGTCGCGTCCGGCGCCACGGCCGGGTGGGCGAAGGCCGAGTCCGCCTCCGCTGCGTCCCGTTCCACTGCGGCGGGGTCCGTCATCGGCTCAACCTCTCGGTAACGCGTGGGACAGCGGGGACAGATGTTCCGGTGTTCCGGCAGAGCGGGACCGTATCAGTCCGGAACAGGCAGTTCCGTGCGGGGCCCGGAATATGACCGGGCGGACGGAGCCGTAGCCCCGCCCGCCCGGTGATGTGACGTTTCGCTACCGAGTCACCCGAAAATGTGACCCAGTGTCCGCGCCGCACGCTCCGCGTCGGCAAAACCGACGTAGAGCGGGGTGAAGCCGAAGCGCAGGACGTCGGGTGCGCGGAAATCACCGATGACGCCCCGGGAGATGAGCTCCCCCATGACCTCGCGGGCGTTCTCGGTGCGCAGCGAGATCTGGCTGCCGCGGCGGCCGTGCTCGACGGGGGTGACCGACTCGACCCGGCCCTGCGGGACGTACGCCGCCACGCAGGTGAGGAAGAAGTCGGTCAGGGCGAGGGACTTGGCCCGTACGTCTTCGACGGACACCCCGTCCCAGGCGTCGAGCGCCGACTCCAGGGCCAGCATGGACAGGATGTCCGGGGTGCCGACCCGCCCACGGGTCGCGCCCTCGGCCGCCTCGAAGGCCGGGGTCATCGCGAACGGATCCGCGTGACCGTTCCAGCCCGGGAGCGGGGAGTCGAAGTCGGCCTGGTGGCGGGCGGCGATGTACAGGTACGCGGGCGCGCCGGGGCCGCCGTTGAGGTACTTGTACGTGCAGCCCACCGCGAGGTCGACGGCGTGCGCGTCGAGGCCGACGGGGAGGGCTCCGGCGGAGTGGCACAGGTCCCAGACCGTGATCGCCCCGGCGGCGTGGGCGGCCGTGGTGAGGGCGGGCAGGTCGTGGAGCCGACCGCTGCGGTAGTCGACGTGGTTGAGGAGGACCACGGCGGTGTCCGCGTCCATGGCCTCGGCGGCGTGCGTGGGGTCCACCGGGACGACCGTCAGGCCCGTCATCCGGGCCGCGGACTGCGCGATGTAGCCGTCGGTGGGGAAGGTGGCCGCGTCGACCAGCAGCTTCGTCCGGCCGGGGGCCGCGAGACGGGCGGCACCGACCAGGGCCTTGAAGAGGTTGACGCTGGTGGAGTCACCGACGACCACCTGGCCGGGGGCCGCGCCGACGAGCGGGGCGAGCTTGTCGCCGATCCGCTCGGGCGCGGTCCACCAGCCGCTCTCGTCCCAGGACCGGATGAGGAGCTCGCCCCACTGCCGGGCGACGACGTCCGCGGTGGTGTCCGCGACGCCGGCCGGGAGCGCGCCGAGGGAGTTGCCGTCCAGGTAGACGACCCCGTCGGGGAGGGTGAAGCGCTCGCGGAGCTTGGCGAGCCCGTCGGCGGCGTCCAGCTCGGCCGCCCGGTCACGCAGGTCCGCCGAAGGCTCCGTCGCTATGTTCGTGGAGGCGTCAGACATAGCTGCGGGCCGTCCAGAGCTCCGGGAAGACGTTCTTCGTCGCCCGCTTCTCCAGCCAGGTCACGCCGGCCGAGCCGCCCGTGCCCGTCTTCGCGCCCATCGCGCGTCGGGTGGCGACCAGGTGGTCGTTGCGCCAGCGCCAGACGAGCTCCGCGACGTCCGTGAGGACCTCGCCGAGGCGGTGCAGGTCCACGGTCTCGTTGTCGTCCGGGGCGGCGTACAGGCCCGTCCAGACGGCCTCGACCTCGGGGGACGGCTCGTAGCGCAGCGACAGGTCGCGGTTCAGGACGGCCTCCGGGACCGGCAGGCCGCGGCGGGCGAGCAGGCGCAGCACCTCGTCGTAGAGGCTGGGCTCGTGCAGGGCCTTCTCCAGCTCCGCGTGGACGCGCGGGGCACCGCGGTGCGGGACCAGCATGGAGGAGGACTTCTCGCCGAGCAGGAACTCCATCCGGCGGTACATCGCCGACTGGAAACCGGAGCCCTCGCCGAGGGCGGCGCGGTAGGCGTTGAACTGTCCCGGGGTGAGCTGGGCGAGCGGGCGCCAGGAGGCGTTGAGGGCCTCCAGCTCGCGGAGGGAACGTTTCAGCGCGTCCATCGCGACCGGGATCCGGTCCTCGCGCAGGGCATTCGCCGCGGTCTCCCACTCGTGGACGATGACCGTGAACCACAGCTCCATGACCTGGGTCGTCACCAGGAAGACCATCTCGCCCGGGTCGTCCGAACGGAGGTGCTGGAGGTGGGTGAGAACGTCCGCCTGGACGTAGTCCTCGTACGGGGTGGTGCCGTCGAAGTCGAGGTTCGGGGTTTCAGACCCGCCGACTCCGGAGGCATCAAGGGTTTTCGACATCGCTGTCTCCTCGACACGTGCTTCCGGGTAGCGGTCCGCCCCTTCCGTGAGGTGAGTGGAGCCCCGGTCCCCTGCCCGCATCATAGGACCCCGTCGCGCCGGCGCTCCAGCGGAGAGTGACACGAACCACACAATTTCGGTGCGTGTCACTCCCCGCCGTACGGAGTCAGGAGCTCAGCGTGTCCGCGGCCGTCGGGGACGAGTCACGCAGGAAGGTCGAGCAGCGCTCGTACTCCTCCTTCTCGCCGATCGCCTCGGCCGCGCGAGCCAGGGCGTGCAGGGCGCGCAGGAACCCGCGGTTCGGCTCGTGCTCCCACGGGACCGGGCCGTGGCCCTTCCAACCGGCGCGGCGCAGCGCGTCGAGGCCACGGTGGTAGCCCGTACGGGCGTAGGCGTACGACTCGACGGTGCTGCCGGCCGCGAACGCCTCGTCGGCGAGGACCGCCCAGGCGAGGGACGACGTGGGGTGCGCGGCGGCCACCTCGACGGCGGGGGTGCCGGCGGCGATGGCCTCGCGGCCCGGCTCGTCGGGCAGGTGGGTGGGGGCGGGACCCCCGAGCAGGTTCTGGTGAATGGACATGCCCCCAGTCTGCCGGGTGCGGTGGTCCGCGGAACCCGCCGTCCCCCCGTTGTCGTCGCCCGCCGGGTGCGGGCGGCGTCAGTTCGCGGGGGCGGTCGCCCCGACCGGCTCGCGGGGCGCGGGCGGAGACTGGGACGGGGGCTGGGACGGAGACTGGGACGGGGGCTGGGACGGGGGCGAACAGTCGCACGGCGGGGGCCCGTCCGAGCCGTGCAGCACCCGCGCGCCGCGCCCCGGCGCGGTGTCGAGCCGGGCCGCCACGGCCGGGACCACCAGGCTCGGCAGCACGTTCGTGTAGAGCGCCGAGATCTCCCGGTCCAGGTCGAGCCCGAGGGTCTGCGACATCACGTTGAGCCCGGCGAAGGCACCGACCACCAGCCGCGAGGGCTCCGACGGGTCCACGTGCGGGAGCAGTTCGCCGTGCTCCTTCGCCTGCACCAGCAAGGCGGTGTGCAGGTCGATCCATCCTTGGTACGGCTTCGCCCGGTCCAGCTCCCGACCGATCTGCTCCAGGGTGAGCCGGGCGCTGCCGCGCATCAGCACGTCGTGACGGAGGCGGTGCGAGAAGACCATGCCGACGTCGACGAACTCCTGCGCCCTGAACTCCTGCGGGGTGACCGGCGCGTGCATGATGACCTGCGCGTCGATCACGGCCTGCGCCAGGTCTTCCTTCGAGTCGAAGTGGAAGTAGAGCGCGCCTTTGGTGACATGGGCGAGCTTGACGATGTCCGTCAGTGTGGCCGCGCCGTAGCCCCGGTCCTCGAACACCACCGCGGCGGCTTCCAGGATCGCCCGGCGGGTGCGCACGGCTCGGTCCTGCTTCGCCTGCGTTCGTTCGGCCCTCATGTGCACACGCCCTCTCCCCCGCCCCCGACCGATCGGTCCGTACATGCCCCCGACACGTACTTCCGGGGGCAGTTCACACCATCGTGCGGTCGCCGTCCACCATCGCCGTCACCCCTGACGGGGACGCCGAAGGGCCCGGCCTCCGTCGTGGGACGGGGGCCGGGCCCTTCGGTTCGACTCGCTGCGGCCGACTACTTCAGCTTGGTGCCGGTGGAGCGCAGGTTCGCACACGCCTCGGCGACGCGCGCGGCCATGCCCGCCTCGGCGGCCTTGCCCCAGGTGCGGGGGTCGTACTTGGACTTCGTACCGACCTCGCCGTCGACCTTCAGCACACCGGCGTAGTTGCTGAACATGTGGTCCACGACCGGGCGGGTGAAGGCGTACTGGGTGTCGGTGTCGAGGTTCATCTTCACGACACCGTTCTCCAGCGCGGTGGCGATCTCCTCGGCCGTGGAGCCCGAGCCGCCGTGGAAGACGAAGTCGAACGGCGAGGCCTTGCCGTACTTCTCGGCGACACCGGCCTGGAGGTCCTTGAGGAGCTCCGGGCGCAGGACGACGTTGCCCGGCTTGTAGACGCCGTGGACGTTGCCGAAGGACGCGGCCAGCAGGTAGCGGCCCTTCTCGCCCAGGCCGAGGGCCTCGGCGGTACGGATCGCGTCGTCGACGGTGGTGTACAGCTCGTCGTTGATCTCGTGGCTGACGCCGTCCTCCTCGCCGCCGGTCGGGGTGATCTCGACCTCAAGGATGATCTTGGCGGCGACGGCCTTGGCGAGCAGCTCCTGGCCGATGGCCAGGTTGTCGGCCAGGGTCTCGGCGGAGCCGTCCCACATGTGCGACTGGAAGAGCGGGTTCAGACCGCGGGCCACGCGCTCGGCGGAGATGTCGAGCAGCGGACGTACGTAGCCGTCCAGCTTGTCCTTCGGGCAGTGGTCCGTGTGCAGGGCGACCGTGATGTCGTACTTGGCGGCCACGATGTGCGCGAACTCGGCCAGGGCGACCGCGCCGGTGACCATGTCCTTGTTGTGCTGGCCACCCAGGAACTCGGCACCACCGGTGGAGATCTGGATGATGCCGTCGCTCTCGGCCTCCGCGAAGCCGCGCAGGGCAGCGTGCAGGGTCTGGGAGGAGGTCACATTGATGGCCGGGTAGGCGAACTTGCCTGCCTTCGCCCGGTCGAGCATCTCGTTGTAGACCTCGGGGGTTGCGATGGGCATCTGCCGGCTCCTTGGATGTGCGGGGAGTGTGCTTATTGCGGGCCCTGACCTGGGGGCGACGTCATCGTCGCGCCTATCTTTCCAGACTTGGCGCAGGGGTCCAGACTGCCGGTCTCACGTGGTGGGCGAACGGCCCGGGATGTTTCACGTGAAACACCCCGGGCGTCCGGGAAAGGGCAGGTCAGGTCGGTCCCAGGAGCGGCCGAGGACCTTCTCCACCAGTTCTCGCGGTGGCCGGACCGGGCGGGACGCGGCCGGGACCGGGGCTGACCCCGGGCCACGGCGGGCGGCCGGGCCCGGCAAGATCCGGAAGAGACCGGCTAGTGCCGTGACCGGAAAGGTTTGCCGGGTCGCGTTGTCCGGTGCGGTGCATCTCCCCCAGCTACCGCTGGGAGGGGCCCCCGGGCGGAGGGCCACGGCTCGTACCGGACGTACCGCCGTGGTCCGACAACGCGGCGAGGTGCCGTGCCGGGCAGCGCGACCCGGTGAACCTTTCCGGTCACGGCACTAGGACAGGCCGAGGTCCTGGAGGAGGTAGCCGGTGAGGTACGGCAGGCCGGCCGCGGCGATCGCGTCGGCCGCACCGCGGTCGACGATCGTGGCGACGGCGACGACCTCGCCACCGGCCTCGCGGACCGCCTCGACGGCGGTCAGCGGCGACCCGCCGGTGGTCGAGGTGTCCTCGACCACCAGGCAGCGCTTGCCCTTCACGTCGGTGCCCTCGATACGGCGCTGCATGCCGTGGGCCTTCTGCGCCTTGCGGACGACGAAGGCGTCCAGGCGCTCGCCGCGCGCCGCGGAGGCATGCAGCATGGAGGTCGCGACCGGGTCGGCGCCCAGGGTCAGGCCGCCGACGCAGTCGAATTCGAGCTCGGCCGTGAGGTCGAGCATGACCTGGCCGACCAGCGGGGCCGCCTCGCCGTCGAGGGTGATCCGGCGGAGGTCGATGTAGTAGTCGGCCTCGAGGCCGGAGGAGAGGGTCACCTTGCCGTGCACGACGGCCTTGTCCTTGATCTGCTGCAGAAGCGCATCGCGTACGTCACTCATGCCTCTGAGCTTAGAGGTGCCCCCGCGAGCGACCTAGGCGGCGTCTCGTCGGTCGTGCCGGACTCGCGGGGGCTGCCCGGCCTGATCCGGAAGAGAGGGCCTAGCCGAGGCGGCGCCAGGTCCAGGTCGTGGAGACCTCCAGCGGATCGACCGGGGTGACCAGGCGCGGAAGGGAATTCAGCCCGTTCGGCGGACCCGACTGCGGCTCCACGCAGACGGCCTCGGGCTCCTCGTCGTAGATGACCACCCATTCGGCCCGGCTGGTGACCCGTAGTTCGAGGGCGCCCGGCCAGGTGAGGGTGACGTCCACGCCGTGCGGCATGCCGAAGCAGTCGTCCCAGGGGCGGGGCTTCGGGTCGATGCGCCTGCCGGTGGGGATGTGGTCCTCGCCGCGCTCCTCCTGCCATCCGGGCTCGAAGGAGACCTCCGCGTCCGGGCCGCCGGTCCCCAGGTTGCGCAGGAACCAGGGGTGCCAGCCGACCTGGGCCGGGAAGGAGTCCGCGTACGTCTCGACGCCCATGGCGAGCGTCAGCGAGTCCTCGGCGAGCGTGACGACCTGGGTCACCCTCCCGGGGTACGGCCACGGGTCGGCGAGGTCGTAGGCGAAGGCGGCCTCGGTGGCGGTGGCCCCGGCCGGGCGCCAGGGCGCGTCCCGGCCGAAGCCGTGGAGCGCGTGCGGCGGGTGGTTGAGCGGCATCTGATGGACGGTCGCGCCGTCATGAAAGCGTCCGTTCGCGACCCGACCGCACCACGGGACCATCGGGAAGGCTCCGAACCTCGGTCCCTGGCGCAGCAGTTCCGTTCCGTCGATGCGCAGGCTGCTGATCCGGCAGCCGTTCTCCTGGTCGACCGTCACCTCGGCGCCGCCGGCGCTCAGTTGCGTACTCATACGGTCGACCCTAATGCGGTCGGGCCCCCGGATCAGCGACGACGGCGCAGGGCACGGCCGATGACGACCGCCGAGGCCAACGCGAAGGCGGCGGCCGGGGCGATCCACCGCAGGCTGTCGCCGGCGCCGGCCGAGGCGGGCGCGGGGACCGGGGCGTACCGGCCGCGCGGTGGCGCGTGGTCCACCTCCTCCGCACTGCGGCCGATCATGGTCCGGCGGGCGTGAGCGGCCTCGGCCGGCGGCCGCGGGGCTCCGTCGGAACCCTCGAACCGTCCGGCGAGGAAGGGGTCCAGCGACGGCGGCGGGACATCGGTCTCGAAGAGGGAGGCGGTGACCTCGGTGACGTCGTCCTCGACGTATCCGGGCCCCTGTCCGCCCGCTGCGCCCTCGCCGCCCTCCGCCTCCTCGGCCTCGGCCACCGGGTCGTGCACGGCGTCGGGTCCGGCCTCGGGCGCGGCGCCGAGGGTCAGCTGTCCGGCGGCCCGGTCCAGCAGCCGCACCACGGCGGTGGCCGTGGCCTCGGGCGGGAAGGCGGCGGCGCGCCCGTCGGCGGTGGCCCCGGCGGTGAAGTCCAGCCGGGTCCCGTCCGGGGTCGGGGTCAGGCGCAGTTCGAGGGAGAACTTCACCGTTCCGCTGCCTCGGACCTCCGTGCCCTCACCGTCGAAGGCGAAGTGCCCGGGGTCCCGCTCGGTGACGGTCAGGGCGCCCCGGTAGGTCACGGTGCTCCCGCCGACCCGGACCTTGAGCCGGCCCGAGACCGGCCCGGCGTCGGTGTCGGCGTCCTGCTGGAGTCCCGGCACGCACCGGGCCACCCGGGCGGGGTCGCGCAGCACGGCGCGGAGATCGTCTGCCGGTACCGGGACGAACACCTGATGCTCCATGTGGTCGAGCCTACCGACGAGACCGCATCGGGTCACGAATAGCGCGGGTGCGGCAGGGTCGACGGGGGGAGTCCGGGCAGCCGGGTGCGTTCCGCGTCGCGTGCGGCGTCCTGCAGGGAACGGGTCGAGAGCGAGCGCAGCGCGGGCGTGTCGCGGTCCACGCGCAGGGGCGGTTCCTGGTCCCGGGCGGCCAGGACGAAGCCCCAGTCCTGCGGCGGTACGTCGGTCTCGCCGTGGGGGGTGCGGTCGGGTCCGGCGGCGAAGCCCGCGAGGCGACCGCCCGCGCTGTAGGGGGCGGTGCGCAGGCCGGCCGCGCGGAGGGTGGAGTCGACGGTCCAGTACGCACGCGGGCGCGTGGTCGGCGGTCCGGCGTGCACGGCGATGCGGCCCCCGGGGCTCAGGGCCCGTGCGGCCAGCCCGTAGAACTCCTGCGAGTACAGCTTCGTGCTGGGGGTGATGCCCGGGTCGGGGAGGTCGGAGACGATGACGTCGAAGCGGTCGCCGGAGGCCGGCCCCCGCAGCCAGCGGAAGGCGTCCTGCGTGACGACGGCGAGGCGCGGGTCCTCGTACACCCGGGCGTTGAGCGCGGAGAGCATCGGATCGGTGCGGGCGAGGCGGACCACGCCGGGGTCGAGTTCGACGACGGTGACCGAGGAGACGTCCGGGTAGCGGAGCACCTCGCGCGCGGCGAGCCCGTCGCCGCCGCCGAGGACGAGGACGCGGTTGTGCGGGCCGGTCATCGCGGGGTGGACCAGGGCCTCGTGGTAGCGGTACTCGTCGTAGCCGCTGACCCGTAGCCGTCCGTCCAGGTAGAGGTCGAGGGAGCGCGGGGAGCCGGTCCCCGGGCCGGTGAGCACCAGCTCCTGCACCTCCGTCCGGACGGCGACGCGGACCTCCCCGCCGTAGACGGCGCGCCGGGCGTTGCGCTCGAAGTCGTCGGCGAGGACGGTCGCGGAGGCGAGCACGGCCAGAACGGTCAGGTTCGCTCCGATCAGCAGCCAGCGGCAGCGTCTGCTCAGGTCGCGGCGGAACAGCCACAGGACCAGCCCGCCGCCGACGATCACGTTGACGGTGCCGGTGACCATGGCGCCGGTGAGCTGGCCGAGCATCGGGAGCAGCAGGAAGGGGAAGGCGAGGCCGCCGACCAGGGCGCCCACGTAGTCGGCGGCGAACAGGTCGGCGACGGCCCCGCCCGCGTCCTGTCTACGGATGCGCTGGATGAGGACCATCAGCAGCGGGATCTCGGCGCCGATGAGCACCCCGATGGCGAAGGAGAAGGCGACGAGCGCGGGGCGGGACTCCCCGAGCCAGGCGAAGCTCGCGTACAGCGCTATGGCCGACAGCCCGCCGAGCAGGGCCAGCCCGGCCTCGATGGCGCCGAAGCCGAAGGCGGGCCGGTGCCGGAAGCGCTTGGCGAGCAGGGAGCCGACGCCCATGGCGAAGACCATGACGGACAGCACGACCGACGCCTGGGTGACGGAGTCGCCGACGAGGTAGGTCCCGAGGGCGAGCAGCTCCAGCTCGTACACGAGCCCGCAGGCGGCGCAGATGAACACGGTGGCCAGGACGAGGAGTCGGCCGGTCCGGGGCCGTACGGGCAGGGCGGCCGGGACGGTCGCGGCGCCCCGCGGCTCCGGGGCCGGGAGCACCCGGCGCGGGACGGAACGGTCGATCATGAAGCGAACCGTACGTCACCACCCACCTGCATCCGGTCACCCACATGGGTGCAAGTGACGTACTGATCCCGCCAGTTGGCGTAACCATGGTGGGACGATCGCGCCCCCGCGCCCGCTACAGGAGCGCGGGGGTTTCCAGCGCCGCCCCCGCGGGCGCCCCGATGCGTACGCCCACCCGTGTCCGGGTGGCCACCAGCTGACCCTCCTGCGGGTAGGCGTGCCAGGTGCGCCAGCGCACCTGCCCCTCGTAGCGCTGCGCGAGCATGGCGGTGAAGGCGTGCGGACTTCCGGGAAAGGTCCCCGCTAGTCCGTTCGGGTGGTCCGCCACCAGTGCGAGCAACTCCTGGGCCCGCCCGGCGAAGGAGCCGCGGGAGAGGGTCTCGACCCGCGCGGCGAACTCGTACTCCCAGTCGCCGACCCGCTTGGCCACGCCGAGGGGCAGCGGCGTGCTGCTGCCGGGCATACAGGCGACGGTCTCCGAGCAGAGCACCTCCCCCTCCTCCAGAAGCACCTGGTGGGAGGCCCCGAGCAGGCGCAACTCCACCTTCGCCCCCGAAAGTTCGAGGTTCAGTACGGCCAGGGCGGGCAGCCGGTCCCGACCCAGGGCCCAGGCGAGATCGGCGGCACGCGTGTCGGTGTATGAGGTCTGGAGGGTCGTGAGCATGAGTCGGCTCCGCAAACGCGCGAGGGAGATGGGCCGGGGCCCGCCAGCGGTAGCAAGCACGGGTGGGGGGAAACCGGCACGGGTCCACAGGAAGTCCCGGGAGGTCCGAGGACTGGTCTACTCAACCGAGGGAATCATGAAAGGCACGGCACTCACAGCGTTATTACCCAACTTGACGGGGTTTACATCCCCCCGGGGGCTCCGCAGTTCACGTGTTCAACAGGTTGCGTCCCGCGCGTCGTCATGCATCGACGAACGAGAGGGCGCCGGACGGTGATCGAACCGTCGAACGCCCTCGTCCACGCGGTGCGGCGCGGGTGCCGGGCATGTGCCGAGCGAGTACCCGGAGAGCACCGGACGCGTACCCGGCGGTGCTCGACACACGGTGCTCGACACACGCCGTCCGGTGCCCGGTGCCCGGTGCCGGCCGGCCCGGTGTCAGCTGGACCCGCCACCGCACCCGCCGCCACCACCACACGAGGAGGACGATCCCCCGCACGACGAGGAGGATCCGCAGCCGCCCCCCGAGTCGCCGCCACCGTCACCCGACCACCAGCTGCCGTGGCCACCGCGGCCACGGCGTCGGGACGAGCTGCGTCGCGTGGACGACCGGACCAGCTTGGTAAGGAAGTACGCCGCGACGAAGAGCAGGATCACTACGAAGACGAACCCCATGTCCGCCACCTCTCTCACACCCCGGTCTTCCCGGGGGAGCGGGATCCCCGCGTCCCGCGTGAAGGGGGAATGCCCGCGTGCCCCGCGACCCAAAGCACACTTGAGGAAGTCCAGAGGTTGCCCTCAGGATGACGACCATGAGCACCCCCGTGAGCAGCGACCGCCCCTTCCTGAACCGCCGCCTGGCGGCCTTCGGCACGACGATCTTCGCGGAGATGTCGGCGCTGGCCACGCGCACCGGTTCGATCAACCTCGGCCAGGGTTTCCCCGACACCGACGGCCCGGCGGAGATCGCCGAGGCGGCCTCCCGCGCCGTCCTGACGGGACGCGGCAACCAGTACCCGCCGGGGCCGGGCGTCCCGGAGCTGCGCACCGCGATCGCCGCCCACCAGCAGCGCTTCTACGGTCTCGCTCACGACCCCGACACCGAGGTCCTCGTCACGGCGGGCGCCACGGAGGCCATCGCCGCCGCCCTCCTCGCCCTCCTGGAGCCGGGCGACGAGGTCATCGCCCTGGAGCCGTACTACGACTCGTACGCTGCCTGCATCGCCATGGCCGGCGCGGTCCGCGTACCCGTCACCCTGCGTCCGCACGCCGGGGCCTTCGCCCTCGACCTGGACGAGCTGCGCGCCGCCGTCACCCCGCGCACCCGCCTGCTGCTCCTGAACACCCCGCACAACCCGACGGGCACCGTCCTGACCCCGGCCGAGCTGACGGCGATCGCCGAGCTGGCGGTCGAGCGCGACCTGCTGGTCGTCACGGACGAGGTGTACGAGCACCTGGTCTTCGAGGGCGCCCACACCCCCTTGGCCGGCCTCCCGGGCATGCGCGAGCGCACGGTCACCATCTCCTCTGCCGGGAAGACCTACTCGTTCACGGGCTGGAAGGTCGGCTGGATCACCGCCTCCCCGGAGTTGATCACGGCGGTCCGCTCGGTGAAGCAGTTCCTCACCTACGTGTCCTCCGGCCCCTTCCAGTACGCGATCGCCGAGGCCCTCGCCCTGCCCGACAGCTACTACGACACCCTCCGCGCCGACCTGGCCGCCAAGCGCGACATCCTCGCCGACGGCCTCGCGGCGGCCGGCTTCGAGGTCTTCCGCCCGCAGGGCACGTACTTCATCACCACGGACATCACCCCCCTCGGCGAGAAGGACGGCCTCGCCTTCTGCCGCGCCCTCCCGGAACGCTGCGGCGTGGTCGCCATCCCGAACCAGGTCTTCTACGACGACCGGAGCGCGGGCGCCACCCAGGTCCGCTGGGCCTTCTGCAAGCGCGAGGGCGTTCTGCGCGAGGCCGCCGAGCGGCTGCGCCGGCTCTAGGGGGTGTCTGCCGGCTCAGGCCGGAACTGCCGTTCCCACAGCGGACATCCCGCGTCCTTGCGGGGTTGTGGGGGCGGTGTGAAGCTGTGCGTCGTGCACGTGCCCCAAGCCCTCACCGCCGGGTGAGCGGACCCACCGCGAGCTGGAAAGTCGGGGATCGATGGCAACGGGCAGAATCGGCGTGTCCGTGTCGCCGCTGGAGATGCGCGCGGTTCGGGCCGTGCGCTCGGCCGCGCCGACCACGGTGATCGCGCTCGGGGTGTTCGCCGCCGTGCGCGGGGCCGGGGTGCTGGTGCTCGGCCTCGGGGCCTGGTGGACCGGGCGGGATCCGCTGAAGGTGCTCGGCAGGTCCTGGGACTCCGACTGGTACCTGCGGATCGCCGCGCACGGCTACGGGCGGACCCTGATGTGGCCCGAGGCCGCCACCGGGACCGGGTCCGTGCAGAGCGACCACGCCTTCTTCCCGCTGTACCCCGCCCTGATACGGCTCGTCTCCGGGATACTGCCCGGCGGGGCCGTCCCCGCCGCGCTCCTCGTCGCCTGGGTCTCCGCCGCCGTGGCCGCCGTCGGGATCTACCGGGTCGGAGAGCGGGTGATCGGCCCGCGCGCCGGGCTGCTGCTCGTGGGTCTGTGGGCGGCGCTGCCGCACGCGGTGGTGCTCACCCTGGCCTACACCGAGGCCCTGCTGGCCGCCTTCGCCGCCTGGGCGCTGTACGCCCTGCTGCGCGAGCGCTGGCTGTGGGCCGCCGGTCTCGCCGTACTGGCCGGACTGACCCGACCCACCGGGCTGGCCGTCGCGGCCGCCGTCTCGGTCGTGGCCCTGCACGCCCTGGTCGTACGAAGATCCCGGGCACCCGAGGTGTGGCTGGCCGGGCTGGTGGCACCGGCGGGCTGGACGGCGTACGTCCTGGCCGTGGGCGTGCGGGTGGGCGACCCCCTGGGCGGCTACTTCGCCGTCCAGCGCGGCTGGGGCTCCCGCTTCGATTTCGGCGTCGGGGCGCTGCGCTCGGCCGAGCGGGTGCTGACCGGCGGGCACGTGCCGCTCGCCACCACCGTGACGGTGGTCCTGCTGGCCGCGGCCGGGCTGCTGGCGGTACTGCTGGTACTGGACCGCATCCCGCTGCCCCTGTTCGTGTACACCGCGATCCTGCTGGTCATCGGCTTCGGCGGGGCCGGCTTCTTCGAGTCCAAGCCGCGCTTCCTGCTGCCGGCCTTTCCGCTGCTCCTGCCGATGGCCGCCGTCATGGCGAGAGCCCGGCCTCGCACCGCGGTCGTGGTGACCGCGGTGGTGGCCGGGCTCGGTTACGGCTACGGGCTGTATCTGCTGCTCATCGCCCGCGTACCGCTGTAACGGCTAGGCGTTGGCTTCGCCGTTGCTGTCGTCGTCGCCGTCGGTGGAGTCGATGTCCTGCTCCAGGCCGAGCTGCTCGACGAGCCACTTGTCGAATTCGATGGACGCGCGGACCCAGCTGACCGTGGAGGACACGAAGTGCTCCAGGTTGACGCCGGTGCCGATCAGCATCTGCGCCTCACCGATCAGACGGACCGAGCCGTCGTCGTGCGTGTGGCTGTAGACCTTCGGCCACAGGGTGCGGCGGTTCCAGTCGTCGATCGACTCGAGAAGCTGCGGCTTCTCGTCGATCTTGTGCGGACGGTCGTAGAAGGTCCGCACCGAGAAGACCTGCTGCTCGTCCTCGCCGCGGAACATGAAGTACGTGCGGAACTCCTCCCACGGCGCCGCGAGGTCACCCTCGTCGTCGACGACGTACTTGAGCTCCATCTGCTCCAGCAGCTGCTTGACCAGATCCTGGTCGGGGACGACGGGGCCCGCCGGTCCTGTGGCCTGCGGATCGGGCTGCTGCCCTCCGAAGTTCGGAATCGAGGCCGGGTCGATGCTCACCGTGTTTTCCCTTCGTGCGGATACCTGCATCCTCCCCCATCGCGCCCACCTTGTGTCCAGCCCCGCACGTACGATCCGCTTCGGGCGGAACGAGTAAGAACCGAGTAAGGGGGATGCATGGCCACGCGCGGCGTGTCGAAGCCGGTCCTGTGGGTGGCGGTGGCCGTGGGGCTGGCCGTGGGCGCCGGGGTGCTGTGGTCGGCCGTGGGGGATCCGGACGACGCCGACGGCCCCCGGGGGACGGCCGACTGCGCGGCGGTCCTGGAGTTCGCCCGGATGGCCCCACCTGCGGGTTTCCGGGACGGGAGGTGCGACCGGACCGCCGCGGCGGACGGCCGCGCGAGCGTCCTCGGCTCGTTCCGCATGGAGCACGCCGATGTCGAGGCCTGGGTCGCGTCCTTCCCGAAGGCACCGGAGCGGGTCGCCTGCCCGGGACCGCATCCGGACAACTACGACCCGGAGAGCGAGGGCTGCTTCGGCCTCGTCCACGACGTGCCGCAGCCCGGCCGGGCGGCCGGGCTGCGGCTGCGGATCACTCCGGAGGTCGGGACGACCGCGAAGGTCCGCTTCGACGCCTCCTGAGGCTCAGAGCGCCTTGCCGACGAGCAGGTCCTCGCCCGCCACGTCGACCCGTACGGTGTCGCCGTCCCGGACCTCGCCGGAGAGGATCTCCTTCGCCAGCCGGTCGCCGATCGCCGTCTGGATCAGGCGGCGCAGCGGCCGGGCGCCGTACGCCGGGTCGTTGCCCTTGTCGGCCAGCCAGGCCAGGGCCTCGGGCGTGACGTCCAGCGTCAGCCGGCGGTCGGCCAGGCGCCGGGCCAGGCGGCCGATCTGGAGCTCGGCGATGTGCGCGAGCTCGTCCTGGGTCAGTGCGGAGAAGACCACGAGGTCGTCCAGGCGGTTGAGGAACTCCGGCTTGAAGGAGGCCCGCACCACGTCCAGGACCTGCTGCTTCTTCTGCTCGGGCGGGGTCAGCGGGTCCACCAGGAACTGGCTGCCCAGGTTCGAGGTCAGGATCAGGATGGCGTTGCGGAAGTCCACGGTCCGGCCCTGGCCGTCCGTGAGCCGGCCGTCGTCGAGGACCTGGAGCAGGACGTCGAAGACCTCGGGGTGGGCCTTCTCCACCTCGTCCAGGAGCACCACGCTGTACGGGCGGCGGCGCACGGCCTCGGTGAGCTGGCCGCCCTCCTCGTAGCCGACGTAACCGGGCGGGGCGCCGACGAGGCGGGCCACGCTGTGCTTCTCGCCGTACTCCGACATGTCGATGCGGACCATGGCCCGCTCGTCGTCGAAGAGGAAGTCGGCGAGCGCCTTGGCCAGCTCCGTCTTGCCCACGCCCGTCGGGCCGAGGAAAAGGAAGGAGCCGGTCGGACGGTCCGGGTCGGCGATACCGGCCCGGGTGCGGCGCACGGCGTCCGAGACGGCCCGTACGGCCTCGCCCTGGCCGATCAGCCGGCGGCCCAGCTCGTCCTCCATGCGCAGCAGCTTCTGGGTCTCCCCCTCCAGCAGGCGGCCGGCCGGGATGCCGGTCCAGGCGCCCACCACGTCGGCGATGTCGTCGGGGCCGACCTCGTCCTTGACCATCGAGTCCTTGGAGGATCCGGTCTTCGAGGCTTCTTCCTCCTCCTCGGTGGCCTCCGCCAGCTCCCGCTCCAGGGTCGGGATCTCCCCGTAGAGCAGCTTGGACGCGGTGTCGAAGTCGCCGTCGCGCTGGGCGCGCTCGGCCTGCCCGCGCAGGTCGTCCAGGCGCTCCTTCAGCTCACCGACACGGTTGAGGGACTGCTTCTCCTTCTCCCAGCGGGCGGTGAGGCCCCGCAGGTCCTCCTCCTTGTCGGCGAGGTCCTTGCGGATCTTCTCCAGGCGCTCCAGCGAGGCCGGGTCGGACTCGTTCCTCAGCGCCAGCTCCTCCATCCGCAGGCGGTCGACCGAGCGCTGGAGTTCGTCGATCTCCAGCGGGGAGGAGTCGATCTCCATGCGCAGCCGGGACGCGGCCTCGTCGACGAGGTCGATGGCCTTGTCGGGGAGGAAGCGGGAGGTGATGTACCGGTCGGAGAGGGTCGCGGCGGCCACCAGCGCGCTGTCGTTGATGACGACCTTGTGGTGGGCCTCGTAACGGCCCTTGAGCCCGCGCAGGATCGCGATCGTGTCCTCGACGGACGGCTCGGCGACCAGCACCTGCTGGAAGCGCCGCTCCAGCGCCGGGTCCTTCTCGATCCGCTCGCGGTACTCGTCGAGCGTGGTCGCGCCGACCATCCGCAGCTCGCCGCGGGCCAGCATGGGCTTGAGCATGTTGCCCGCGTCCATGGCGGAGTCGCCGCCGGCGCCCGCGCCGACGACGGTGTGCAGCTCGTCGATGAAGGTGATGATCTGACCGTCGCTGGACTTGATCTCCGCCAGCACGGTCTTCAGTCGCTCCTCGAACTCGCCGCGGTACTTGGCGCCGGCGACCATGGCGCCGAGGTCCAGGGAGACGAGGCGCTTGTTCTTCAGGGACTCGGGGACGTCGCCCTTGACGATGCGCTGGGCCAGGCCCTCGACGACGGCGGTCTTGCCGACGCCGGGCTCGCCGATGAGCACGGGGTTGTTCTTCGTACGGCGCGAGAGCACCTGCACGACGCGCCGGATCTCCTGGTCACGGCCGATGACCGGGTCGAGCTTGCCCTCACGCGCGGCCGCCGTGAAGTCGGTGCCGAACTTCTCCAGGGCCTTGTACTGGCCCTCGGGATCGGGGGTGGTCACCCGCCGTCCTCCTCGTGCGTTCTCGAAGGCGTCGAGCAGCTTCTTCGCCGTCGCGCCCTGGGTGGAAAGGACCTCGCCGACCGCGCCGCCCTTGGCGGCGACGGCGATGAGGAGGTGTTCGGTGGAGAGGTAGTCGTCGCCGAGCTTGCCCGCCTCCGCGTCCGCCTCGGCGAGTACGGCGAGCAGCTCGCGGGTGGGCTGCGGGGGCGCGACCGTGGAGCCGGTGACGCTGGGCAGGGCGGCGAGCAGGCGCTCGGCTCCGGCCCGTACGGCGGCCTGGTCGGCGTCGGTGGCGACCAGCAGGTCGATGACGTTCTCGTTGTCCTCGCCGGCGAGCAGGGCCAGCAGGAGGTGCGCGGGGGTCAGATCCGCGTGGCCGTCCTTGACGGCCCTGCTGGTGGCCGCGTTCAGCGCGTCCCGGCTCTTGTTGGTCAGCTCGGCGTCCACGGTGTCCTCTCCTCTCCCCAAGGGGTAGCTCCGACAACAACACTGACAGAGTCAGCGTATGCAAAGTTGAGTCTATTCCACTCAAGGCAAAGGGGGACACCGTTGGGCCGTACCCTTCGGGCCATGTCTCATGACGTACTCAACCCGACGCCCGAGTACCTCGCCTTCTGGCGGGAGCGGCACGTCTGCACCCTGACCACGCCACGCCCCGACGGCACGCCCCACGTGGTGCCGGTGGGGGTGACGTACGACCCGGAGGCCGGCCTGGCCCGGGTGATCAGCAACCGGCACAGCAAGAAGGTGCGCAACATCCTGGCGGCACAGGAAGCGGACCAGCGGGGCGCGCGGGTCGCGGTCTGCCAGATGGAAGGGCGCCGCTGGGCCACGCTGGAGGGCCGCGCGGTGATCCGCACGGACGAGGCGTCGGTCGCCGACGCCGTGGCGCGCTACGCGGAGCGCTACGGACGCACGCCGTCACCCAATCCGGACCGGGTCGTCATGGAGATCACCTTGGACCGGGCCATGGGGCGCGCGTAAGCCGTTGATTCTTCATCTTGTCCGATTCAAACACTGGACGCGGACATCACAACGGCGCCATCGTGGTCAGGTCCACGATGGCGCCGTTGTGTGGGGGTAGCGCCTGAGCGATCTGGAACGACGGGGGAATCGCGTCAGGCACTGCGGGGGGTGGCGGTGGTGATATCGGGTTCGAAGAGCTGGTGGTCACGCTGATCGAGATTGACGAAGACCATTCCGTAGCGCACCTCGCAGCGGACGGGCTGCGGCGCGCCCCGCGGGCGGCGCAGGCACCGGTAGGCACGTACGTCCTCGTCCTCCTCGCGCACGACGACGATCGGTTGACCGAACAGGGTGACCATCAACGAGTCGCCCGGGTGGGGGATGGCCGTGGCGAGATCGATGAACTGCCAACCCGACCGGTAGGCCGAGGCCATCTCGCGGCGGAAGCCGCGATCGTCGGGGGTCACGCGGACACCGTCACAGGGGCGTCGGTCCAACCCGTATCGCCGCCGTTTCCGCCCAGCTGGTGGCTGGTCCAGCCGGTGTCCGCGTACTTACCCGCGGGCGCCGTGGTCCAGCCCGTGTCGTCCGTGCTCGTCAGGCTCGTGCCCTGACCGTCCCTAGCGCTCCCCGCGTCACTTTCGACGGCGCTGACTGCCCCAAAAACCGCAACGGCGGAGAAAACTATGGCAAGCACCGAGCGAAGCATTCTCTTGTACATGGTCGGCTTCGTCCTCACTTGATGGAATCCTCTCCCCCGCGTGACAGACGATGGCTCATTCAGGCACGTCAATGCCACAGGGACGATGCATCATGTTCTTGCATGTTCAGGACCCTGGGGGGTGGAGATTTGACGCGAAACGACACAAAGGCGACACATCCCCACCCTGTGACGTCCATGTGTGCCGAGGGGACGCGGCTCTACGCCACCGCGCTGAGCACCGGCCGGATCGCCCGGGGCGAGATCCAGAACGCCCCCTGCCTGCTTGAATTCGCTCTTCTGCAGCCCGACCCGGATGACGCGAACCAGCTCCGTCCGGTTCCGCCGGCCGTGGCTTTGGCTCAACGGCTCCATCCGATTGAACGCGAGATCCAGGACCGCCGACGCAGCGCTGTAGATCTCACCGACACTTTCGAGCCTTTCCTGGCCATCAGCGCACAGAGCCCGGCCAACACCCACGCCATCACGGTGCTGGAGGGCTTCGAACAGATCAACGCCGCCCTGAACCTCGCGACGGCCGAATGTCATACCGAGGTGCTGACGGTCCAGCCGGGCGGCGCCCGGCCCTCCCTGGCCCTCACCCAGGCCCTGGAACGCGACCAGCCGCTGATCGACCGCGGGGTCAGCATACGGACCCTGTACCAACACACCGCGCGGCACAGCCAGGGCACGCTCGCGTACGTGGAGCGGATCTCGACGGGCAAGGTGGAGATCCGCACCCTCGAGGAACTGATAGAACGCCTGATCATCTTCGACCGCACGGTCGCCTTCATCCCGGTGAGCGACGACCGCCGGGTCGCCCTGGAACTGCGTCACCCGGGCCTGGTCGACTACCTCATCAAGGTCTTCGAGCAGCTGTGGCACCGGGCCGTGCCGCTCCAGGAGGAAGTGACCTACCGCAGCACCCCCGGCGGGATCTCGGGCGTGCAGCGGACCATCGCCCAGTTGCTGATCGAGGGCCACGTCGACGAGGCCATCGCGCGCCGCCTCGGCATGAACGTCCGCACCTGCCGGGCGCACATCGCCAAGCTCGCCACGACCCTCGGCAGCGGCAGCCGCGCACAACTCGGCTACCTCATCGCCCAGGCAGGCATCCTGGGCCGGCCCTCCTGCCCGGAGGAGGACGCCGACGGGCATCCGGACCACGAACCGGATCCCGAAGGCCTCTGAGAGCTCCGCCGAAACCCCGCAGGCCCCACCCTGGGAGGGGCGGGGCCTGCGGGTGTGCGAGAGCGCGACCGGGGTGCCGGTCAGTCCATCGGCCGCTTGGGGCTGGGCCGCCAGACCACCAACGCACTGCCCGGCTGCGGAGGCTGGTACGGGACCAGGTCGCGCCGGTACGAGGCGTGCACCTGGGCCTCGCGGGCCTGCAGCGTGGCCGCCGCCCCGTCCACGGCCGCGGCGAGCTCGGCCACGCGCTGCTGGAGCGCGGCGACCTGGTTCTCCAGTTCGATGATGCGCTTGATGCCCGCCAGGTTGATGCCCTCGTCCTGCGACAACGCCTGCACCGTACGGAGCAGTTCGATGTCACGGGCCGAGTAGCGCCGGCCGCGTCCGGCCGTACGGTCCGGGGAGACCAGGCCGAGACGGTCGTACTGGCGGAGGGTCTGCGGATGCAGACCGGAGAGCTGGGCGGCCACCGAGATCACGTAGACCGGGGTCTCGTCGGTGAGTTGGTAGGCACCACTTCCCAGACGGGAGGACTGTCGTCGGCGGCCGTCCATGTCATGCTCCCTTCGCGGACTCGAACAGCGCGGAGCGCGGGTCCTGCGACTCCGTCGCCTCGCGGTACATCTCCAGGGCCTCACGGGCCTTGTCGGACAGCTCGGTCGGGACCGCGACCTCCACCGTGACCAGCAGGTCGCCGCGGGTGCCGTCCTTGCGGACCGCTCCCTTGCCGCGGGCCCGCATGGTGCGCCCGTTGGGGGTGCCCGGTGGCAGCTTCAGCGTCACCGACGGGCCGTTCAAGGTCGGAACCTTGATGTCGGCCCCCAGCGCCGCCTCCGCGAACGTCACGGGCACGGTCACCGTCAGGTTGTCGTCCTTGCGGCCGAACACCGGGTGGGAGCCGACGTGCACGACCACGTAGAGGTCACCGCCGGGACCGCCGCGCTCGCCCGGCGCCCCCTTGCCGCGCAGCCGGATCCGCTGGCCGTCGGAGACGCCCGCCGGGATCCTGACCTGCATGGTGCGGGAGCTACGGGCCCGCCCGCTGCCCTTGCAGACCTCGCACGGGGTCTCCGCGATCAGGCCGCGGCCCTTGCAGTCGGCGCAGGGGTCGGTCAGCGAGAAGCCGCCGCCGCTGCCCCGCGAGACCTGGCCGGTGCCGACACAGGTCGGGCACACCCGGGGGGTGCCGTTCTTGTCGCCGGTGCCCGAACAGGCCTTGCAGGGAGCCTGGGAGGACATGCGGAGCGGGACCGTGGCCCCGTCCACCGCCTCCGTGAAGGAGAGGGTGACCTCGGACTCGATGTCCTGGCCCCGGCGCGGCTGGGTACGGGTGCCCGTACCGGGGCCGGCGCCGCGGTTGAAGAGGCCGCCGAAGACGTCACCCAGGCCGCCGCCGAAGCCGCCGGCCTGGCCGGCGCCCTGCTGCTGACCCCCGAAGAGGTCACCGAGGTCGAAGTTGAACGAGCCGCCGCCGCCCGGCCCGGGGCGGAAGCCACCGTTGCCGAACAGGGCGCGCGCCTCGTCGTACTCCTTGCGCTTCTTGGCGTCGCCGAGGATGTCGTTCGCCTCGGAGATCTCCTTGAAGCGCTCCTCGGCGGAGGCGTCGCCCTTGTTGGCGTCCGGGTGGTACTCGCGGGCGAGCTTCCGGTACGCCTTCTTGATCTCGGCCTCGGTGGCGTCCTTCGGGACACCGAGGACCTTGTAGTAGTCCTTCTCGACGAAGTCCTTCGTGCTCATCCCCGGTGTCCCTCCTCCCGTGCTTCTCCGTGTGGTGCATCAGCCCTTGTCGGGGGCATCCGCGTCCAAGCCGTCCGGCGCTTCGCCCTCCGCGGACTCGGACTTGGGGGCCGCCCCCGGCTGGGGCTCGGCCACCGCGACCCGTGCGGGACGGATCGTGCGCTCGCCGATGCGGTACCCCGGCTGGAGGATCGCCACGCAGGTGTCCTCCGTGATGTCCGGCGCGTACGAGTGCATCAGGGCCTCGTGGATCGTCGGGTCGAAGGGCTCGCCCTCCTTGCCGAACTGCTGCAGGCCCATCTTGGCGGCGACGGTCTCCAGCGATTCGGCCACCGACTTGAAGCCACCGACCAGCTCGCCATGTTCCCGCGCCCGGCCGATGTCGTCCAGGGTCGGGAGCAGTTCCGTCAGGAGGGACGCGACCGCGATCTCCTTGACGGTGATCCGGTCCCGCTCCACCCGGCGGCGGTAGTTCTGGTACTCGGCCTGGAGCCGCTGGAGGTCCGCGGTGCGCTCGGAGAGCGCGGTACGGGCCTGGTCCAGCTGCGCCAGCAGCGCCACGTCCTGGCTTGCGTCCCCGGCCGGGGCCGCCGCCTCCTCCTTGGCGGAGTCGGCGGCCTTCGGCTCGGCGTCGTTCTGACCGGCGTCGGGGACTTCGGGCTTCTCGTCGAAACCCGGGGTCTCCTCCGACATCAGGCAGCGCCGCCCTTCGGCTTCTCGTCGTCGACGATCTCGGCGTCGACGACGTCGTCGTCGGCCTTGGCCTGGCCCGCGTCACCGGCGCCACCGGCCGCCTGGGCGGCCTGCGCGTCGGCGTAGATGGCCTGGCCGAGCTTCTGGCTGACCGCGGCGAGCTTCTCCGTCGCGGTGCGGATCTCGGCCGTGTCCTCGCCCTTGAGCGATTCCTTCAGCTCGGAGACGGCGGACTCGACCTCGGTCTTGACGTCGGCCGGGACCTTGTCCTCGTTGTCCTTGACGAACTTCTCCGTCTGGTAGACGAGCTGCTCGCCCTGGTTGCGGGACTCGGCCGCCTCCTTGCGACGCAGGTCCTCGTCCGCGTACTGCTCCGCCTCCTGGCGCATGCGGTCGACCTCGTCCTTGCCGAGCGAGGAGCCGCCGGTGACGGTCATCTTCTGCTCCTTGCCCGTGCCGAGGTCCTTGGCCGTGACGTGCATGATGCCGTTCGCGTCGATGTCGAAGGAGACCTCGATCTGCGGGACGCCACGCGGGGCCGGGGGCAGGCCCGTCAGCTCGAACATGCCGAGCTTCTTGTTGTACGCCGCGATCTCGCGCTCGCCCTGGTAGACCTGGATCTGCACGGACGGCTGGTTGTCCTCGGCCGTCGTGAAGATCTCGGAGCGCTTCGTCGGGATCGTGGTGTTGCGCTCGATCAGCTTGGTCATGATGCCGCCCTTGGTCTCGATACCGAGGGACAGCGGGGTCACGTCGAGGAGCAGGACGTCCTTGACCTCACCCTTGAGCACACCGGCCTGGAGGGTGGCGCCGATGGCGACGACCTCGTCCGGGTTGACGCCCTTGTTGGCGTCCTGACCGCCGGTGAGCTCCTTGACGAGCTCGGCGACGGCCGGCATACGGGTGGAGCCGCCGACCAGGACCACGTGGTCGATCTCGGACAGCGCGATGCCGGCGTCCTTGATGACGTTGTGGAACGGGGTCTTGCAGCGGTCGAGCAGGTCTGCGGTCAGCTGCTGGAACTGGGCGCGCGTGAGCTTCTCGTCCAGGTGCAGCGGGCCCTCGGCGGAAGCCGTGATGTAGGGCAGGTTGATCGTGGTCTCCGTGGAGGAGGACAGCTCGATCTTCGCCTTCTCGGCGGCCTCGCGCAGGCGCTGGAGCGCCATCTTGTCCTTGGAGAGGTCCACGCCGTGGCCGTTGGCGAACTGCTTCACCAGGTAGTCGACGACGCGCTGGTCCCAGTCGTCACCACCGAGGTGGTTGTCACCGTTGGTGGCCTTCACCTCGACGACGCCGTCGCCGATCTCCAGGAGCGACACGTCGAAGGTGCCACCACCGAGGTCGAAGACGAGAATGGTCTGGTCGTCCTTGTCGAGGCCGTAGGCCAGGGCGGCGGCCGTCGGCTCGTTGACAATACGCAGGACGTTCAGGCCCGCGATCTCGCCGGCCTCCTTCGTCGCCTGACGCTCGGAGTCGTTGAAGTAGGCCGGGACGGTGATGACCGCGTCCGTGACCTTCTCACCCAGGTACGCCTCGGCGTCGCGCTTCAGCTTCTGCAGGATGAAGGCGCTCATCTGCTGCGGGTTGAAGTCCTTGCCATCCAGGTTGATCTTCCAGTCAGTGCCCATGTGGCGCTTGACGGAGCGGATGGTCCGGTCCACGTTCGTGACCGCCTGGCGCTTGGCCACCTCGCCGACGAGGACCTCACCGTTCTTGGCGAAGGCGACGACGGACGGCGTGGTCCTGGCGCCCTCGGCGTTGGTGATGACGGTGGGCTCGCCGCCTTCCAGAACGCTGACGACGGAGTTAGTGGTGCCCAGGTCGATGCCGACCGCACGTGCCATTTCAATTCCTCCAGCTGACTTGAGTGGAACAGACTCAACCATGCCGCATCGCCGCGCTTGCGTCAACAGAGCTGAGCCGGGTCGACTCAACCTTTAGGTCATACTTACGCGCAACCCGCCCTTGATCCGGGCCCCGCCGCCCTTCGAAGCACCGGATCCGGGGGCGGAGCCCCGACGGCGCCTGGACCGCCGAACGGGTCACGGCAGCGCGCGCCACCGCAAGACCGCCGGAGGCGTACGGCAGCGTGCTGGCATGCCCCTCCTGCTGCCCCACCCCGCCGCACCAGGGCCACGACTCCGACCCCGGCTCCGACTCCGGCTCCGGCTCCGGTTCGGACCGGCCAGGCCACCGGCCAAGCGGGTGCTCGACCTGGTCGGGGCGGTCGCCCTGCTGGCCCTGTGCGCCGCACCCCTCGCGCTGGCCACCGCACTGCTGTACGTGACCCAGGGCGGGCGCCCCTTCGTACGGCAGCCCGCGGCGGGCCTGGCCGGACGCCCGTTCCGCACCTGGCGGCTGCGCACCGACGACGGCACCGGCCGGATCGGAGCGGTCCTGGACCGCTGCGCCCTCGACTGCCTCCCGCAGCTGCTGAACGTGATCCGCGGCGAGATGTCGCTGGTCGGGCCGCGCCCGGAGGCCTGTACCGACCACCCCGAGCGACTGTTCGTACGTCCCGGAATGACCGGATTGTGGCAGGTCAGCGCGCGTTCGGACCTCCCCTGGGAGGAGATGGCTCTGCTCGACCGGCATTATGTGGAGAACCACTGGCTCGGGATGGACCTCGCGATCCTGGCGCAGACCCCGCGTGCGGCGTACCGGCAAAGGGTCGCCTGAGCGACACAGATCACCGCACGCTCAGCTACATTGCGGCGTCGGGAATGGGTAACCTCAAGCCTTGACTTCATAAGTTACCGCTTAGTAAGTGCCGCCCGAGGAGCCCTTCCATGCAACTCGCCGCGATCATCGTGTCGCTGGTCCTGACCGTGGTCGGCGTCGCGCTGCTCGCACGAGCCGTGGCGCAGATCTACCGCTTCGTGAAGCTCGGCCAACCCGTGCCGGCAGGCAGCCGCACGGACGACCCGAAGGCCCGAACGTTCACCCTCGTCCGCGAGTTCCTCGGCCACAGCCGGATGAACCGCTGGGGCATCGTGGGCTTCGCGCACTGGTTCGTCGCGATCGGCTTCCTGACGCTGCCGCCGACCCTGGCGCAGGCCTACGGCCAGCTCTTCGAGGCCGACTGGGTGCTGCCGATCGTCGGCGGCTTCCTGCCGTTCGAGCTCTACATCGAGTTCATCGGCCTGATGACGGTCCTCGGCATCGTGGTCCTGATGGCGATCCGACTGCTCAGCCTGCCCTCCCGGGCCGGCCGCAAGTCGCGCTTCACCGGCTCGAAGGCCTGGCAGGCGTACTTCGTCGAGTACATCATCCTGACCATCGGCCTCGCGATCCTGTGCCTGCGCGGCCTCGAAGGCGCGATCCACCACGTGGACAGCTACGAGCCGGCGTACTTCGTCTCGTACCCGCTGGTCCTGGCCTTCAAGGGGCTCTCGACCAGCGCGCTGCAGAACGCCATCTACTTCACCGCCATGATCAAGATCGGCACCTCGCTGATCTGGATGATCGTGGTCTCGCTCAACACCAACATGGGTGTCGCCTGGCACCGCTTCCTCGGCTTCCCGAACATCTGGTTCAAGCGCAACGCGGACGGCTCCACGGCCCTCGGCGCCCTGCAGCCGATGACCTCGGGCGGCAAGGAGATCGACTTCGAGGACCCGGGCGAGGACGACAACTTCGGCGTCTCCCAGGTCGAGCAGTTCTCCTGGAAGGGCATCCTCGACTTCTCCACGTGCACGGAGTGCGGTCGCTGCCAGTCGCAGTGCCCGGCCTGGAACACGGGCAAGCCGCTGTCCCCGAAGCTGCTCATCATGTCGCTGCGCGACCACGCGCACGCCAAGGCCCCGTACCTGCTGGCCGGTGGCGGCAAGGACATGGAGGGCAACGAGAAGGCCACGGCGGAGCAGCTCGCCGGGGTCCCGGCCGCCGCTCTCGCGGAGGCCGAGCGCCCGCTGATCGGCACCGCCGAGGAGAACGGCGTCATCGACCCGGACGTGCTGTGGTCCTGCACCACCTGTGGTGCGTGCGTGGAGCAGTGCCCGGTCGACATCGAGCACATCGACCACATCGTCGACATGCGCCGCTACCAGGTGATGATCGAGAGCGCGTTCCCGTCGGAGGCGGGCACGATGCTCAAGAACCTGGAGAAGAAGGGCAACCCCTGGGGCCTGGCGAAGAAGCAGCGCGTCGAGTGGACCAAGGAGGTGGACTTCGAGGTCCCGATCATCGGGAAGGACGCGGAGGACCTCTCCGAGTTCGACTACCTCTACTGGGTCGGCTGCGCCGGCGCCCTGGAGGACCGGGCCAAGAAGACCACGAAGGCCTTCGCGGAGCTGCTGAACATCGCGGGCGTCAAGTTCGCGATCATGGGCGGCGACGAGAAGTGCACCGGTGACTCGCCGCGCCGCCTGGGCAACGAGCCGCTGTTCCAGCAGCTGGGCCAGGAGAACGTGGCCATGCTGAACATGGCGTTCGGCGAGGACGACGAGGACCCGTCGACGAAGAAGCCGAAGTCGGCGAAGCGGATCGTCTCGACCTGCCCGCACTGCTTCAACACCATCGCGAACGAGTACCCGCAGCTGGGCGGCGAGTACGAGGTCATCCACCACACGCAGCTGCTCCAGCACCTGATCGACGAGGGCCGCCTCACGCCGGTCACGCCGGTCGACGGCCTGATCACGTACCACGACCCGTGCTACCTGGGCCGGCACAACAAGGTCTACACGCCGCCGCGCGAGATCATGTCGGCCGTGCCGGGCCTGCGCCAGCAGGAGATGCACCGCCACAAGGAGCGGGGCTTCTGCTGTGGCGCCGGTGGCGCGCGGATGTGGATGGAGGAGCGGATCGGCAAGCGCATCAACAACGAGCGCGTCGACGAGGCCCTGTCCCTGAACCCGGACATCGTCTCCACCGCCTGCCCCTTCTGCCTCGTGATGCTCACCGACTCGGTGAACGGCAAGAAGAACGACGGCAAGGCGAAGGAACACGTCCAGGTGGTCGACGTGGCGCAGCTGCTGCTCGACTCCGTGAAGGCCCCGGGCCCGACGGAGGAGGAGCTGGCCGCGCTGGCGGCGCAGGCCGAGGCGGAGGCGGCGGCCGAGGCGGAGGCGGCGGCCGCGAAGGCGGCGGCTGAGGCGGAAGCCAAGGCGAAGGCGGCGGCTGAGGCGAAGGCGGCGGCTGAGGCGAAGGCGGCGGCTGAGGCGAAGGCCAAGTCGGAGGCGGAAGCCAAGGCCAAGGCGGAGGCGGAGGCGGAGGCCGAAGCGAAGGCTGCGGCCGAGGCTGAGACGAAGGCGGCGGAGGCAGCGGAGGCAGCGGCGGAGCCGGAGGCAGCGGCCGAGGCCGAGGCCGAGCCTGAGGTCAAGGCGGAGGCCGAGGCCGAGCCGGAAGCCGACGCCGAGACCAAGCCCGAGGCCGACACCAAGCCCGAGGCCGACACCAAGTAGGACGCGGGGCGCGGGAACGCCGCCCAGCCGCAGTACCGGAACGGCCGGTCCCCCACCCGGGGGACCGGCCGTTCCGTCGTACGGGAGGGGAGGGCCTCAGCCCTGGCGGCTCAGCCCGGCCGCACCGACCCCCGCCGGGTCGACCGTGTACTTCTCGATCAGCCTGCCGTCGAAGTCGTAGACCCAGCTGTTCCCGCCGCCCTTGCCGTCGATGACGACGAACTTCACGTGCTGCTTTCCGTCCCGGACGAGCTTGTACGTCCAGCCGTCGTGCTGGGCGCTCGGACGTCGCGGGTCGATCGTGGCGAGGGCGTGGCCCTTCGGAGTGGAGAGCTCGACCCGCTTGCCGTTCGGGCCGTCCACGAGCTGGGCGATCCGCCCGTCGGGCAGGGTGATCCGCACCGAGTTCTCCTTCGTGATCTCCGTCTTGGCTGCGGGCTTCGGCTTCGGCTTCGACGTGCCGTCCATCCAGGAGGTCACGGTGCCGTCCGGCCGGAGCACGACGTGCAGGCCGTCGCTCTGCCCGTACGACGCGGCGGCGCCCTTGCTGACCAGCCTGTCCGGCTTCGTGGAGCCGGCGTGGATCTCCGCCTCGAAGTGGTTCGCGCCGACCTTGTGGACCGTGGCTACGGACCCGTCCGCCAGCTTCACGGTGGTGACGTACGCGCGGACGCTCGGAGCGGGCTCCCGTACGGCCGGCGACGCCGCGAAGGCGGTCCCGACCGGGAGGGCCAGCACGGTGGCCGCGCCCGCGACGACGGCGGCGCTGCGAAGGGTGGTTCGGCGAGTGGTGCGCATGTGGGGGCTCTTCTCGTGTCTCGTGCTCGTGCTCGTACTCGTTCGTGGTCGCTCGTGGTCGTTCGTCCTGCGTGACGGCGACGCGTACGAAGCTACGGACCCGATATGTGCGTATTCCATCGAGAATGTAACGGAAAGCCGCAGAACACACCGCAGCCTCGCAAATCGGGCACCCAACGGGGCCGGACACGGGGTGGGGACCGCCCCACCGGGATCCCCTAAGGGATGTCACAGGTCAGCCGCAAAGGGTGCCTGTTCCGGCTGCCCGTCCACCGATGCTCGCCGGACCAGGTACGTTCGATCACGTGGCTGGATTCAGGATCGGACGCGGCAGGGACAACAACCGCTCTCCGCAACAACCCCCGCAGCAGCAGCAGTCGTACGGTCAGCAGCAACCGCCGCCGTACGGCCGCCCGCCCTACCCTCCCGTCGGCGGCCCGCCACCGCAGCAGCAGTGGCCGCAGCCGGGCGCCGGAGGTCACGGCGAGCCGGAGTACTTCGACCCGTACGGGCAGCAGCAGCCGCAGGCGCAGCAGCCCCCGTACGGCCACGGGGGTCACGGGGGCGGTGGGGGCTACACCAACGACAACCCGGGGCACACCCAGGTCTTCGCCGTCGGCGAGGACCCGTACGGCCAGGGCGCGACCTACCAGGCGGGTGCGGCCTCGGCGGCGCCGTCCGGACCGCGGCTGCCGTGGAAGGAGCTGCTCCGCGGCATCGTGACGCGCCCCGGGCAGACCTTCCTCCAGATGCGCGACTACGCGGTCTGGGGTCCCGCGCTGATCGTGACCTTCCTCTACGGGCTGCTCGCGGTCTTCGGCCTCGACGACGCCCGCGAGGACGTCATCAATGCGACCGTGCCGAAGGCCATCCCGATCGTCCTGTCCGCCGGTGTGGCCTTCGTCATCTGCGGCCTGATCCTGGGCGCGGTCACGCACACGCTGGCCCGCCAGCTGGGCGGCGACGGCTCGTGGCAGCCGACGGTGGGCCTGTCCATGCTGGTCATGTCCATCACGGACGCGCCGCGCCTGCTGTTCGCCGTGTTCCTCGGCGGCGACAACATGGTCGTCCAGGTACTGGGCTGGGCCACCTGGGTGGCGGCGGGAGCCCTGTTCACCTCACTGGTGAGCAAGTCGCACGACCTGCCGTGGCCGAAGGCCCTGGGCGCGTCCGCGATCCAGCTGGTCGCCCTGCTGTCGATCATCAAGCTGGGCACGATCTAGCCCGCACCCCGCACACCTCGCACCCGCACACGAAGGGCCCGCCGCGCATCGCGCGCGGCGGGCCCTTCGCATACTGCTGTCGTCCGTCAGGCGTCGAGGACCTGGCCCTCACGCTTGACGACGGGCGGCTCGACCGACCACGGGAAGTTGATCCACTCGTCGGTCTTCTTCCACACGTACTCGCACTTCACGAGGGAGTGGGACTTCTCGTAGACGACGGCGGAGCGCACCTCGGCGACGTGGCCCAGGCAGAAGTCGTGGACGAGCTTCAGCGTCTTGCCGGTGTCGGCCACGTCATCGGCGATGAGGACCTTCTTGTCGGTGAAGTCGATCGCCTCGGGCACGGGGGCCAGCATGACCGGCATCTCCAGCGTGGTCCCGACGCCGGTGTAGAACTCCACGTTCACCAGGTGGATGTTCTTGCAGTCGAGCGCGTACGCCAGGCCGCCGGCGACGAACACCCCGCCGCGGGCGATGCTCAGGATGATGTCGGGCTCGTAGCCGTCGTCGGCGATCGTCTGCGCCAGCTCGCGGACGGCACGCCCGAAACCGTCGTAGGTCAGGTTCTCGCGTACGTCGCTCATGCCTCGTGCCTCACCTGGGTGCGGTGGAAGTTCTGGAAGGAGCGCGAGGCGGTCGGCCCGCGCTGCCCCTGGTACCTGGATCCGTAGCGCTCACTGCCGTACGGGAACTCGGCGGGCGAGCTGAGCCGGAACATGCAGAGCTGCCCGATCTTCATGCCCGGCCAGAGCTTGATCGGCAGGGTGGCGAGGTTCGACAGCTCCAGGGTCACGTGCCCCGAGAACCCGGGGTCGATGAACCCGGCGGTCGAATGCGTCACCAGGCCGAGGCGGCCCAGGCTGGACTTCCCCTCCAGTCTGGAGGCGATGTCGTCGGGGAGCGAGATGACCTCGTAGGTCGAGGCGAGCACGAACTCACCGGGGTGGAGGATGAACGCCTCGTCACCCTCCGGCTCGACCATGCGGGTCAGGTCCGGCTGCTCGGTCGCCGGATCGATGTGGGCGTAGCGGTGGTTCTCGAACACCCGGAAGAACCGGTCGAGACGTACATCGATGCTGGAGGGCTGCACCATCGATTCCTCGAACGGGTCGATGCGAACCCGTCCGCTGTCGATCTCGGCCCGGATGTCTTTGTCAGAGAGAAGCACGTCCCGAGGATACGCAGAGCGCGCGGGCCACCCCCAATCGAGAGCGACCACCCGCGCGCCCGCCCGGCGACTACCGCTTCGCGCCGCCCACCGGCACCGCGTGCCGCAACCGCGCGCACCGCGGACACCGCAGCAGCCGCCCGGGCCCGATCCGGCCGGCACCGAGGTGCTGCAGCGGGAAGGAGGCGGTACTGAAAACGTGCCCTTCGGCACAACGGACGACGGTGTGCTCCATCGAGTCCCTTTCCCCAACGAGCCGTACTGCGACGAATCGCCACATTAGGGGATGTTCGGCACCCACTCCAGCCGCCGCTCCGCGTCACACGGTACGCCCCAACTCCCGCACCCACACGTCCCGGTGTACGCCACACGCGACAACGACCCCGCGGCAAATACGCCGGGGGTCGATCATGGGGTAGAGTGAGCAAAGCCAGGGATCCAGGCAACTGGCCCGCTGTGCGGATGTGGTTTAATGGTAGAACATGAGCTTCCCAAGCTTATAGCGCGGGTTCGATTCCCGTCATCCGCTCCATGACAAAGCCCCAGGTCATCGACCTGGGGCTTTTGTGTTGCCTAGACCTCTCTACCCCTCACGTGCCAGATCCGTGCCAGATGCCTTGGCACGCATGGCCTGCACCCGCGCATCGATCCCCGCGGCGACTTCGCGCTGACGCTCAAGGTTGGAGTGCTGGTAGATCATCGCTGCCTTCTCCGAGGACTGGCCGGCCCGCACCATCGTGTCCTTGAGCGTCGCCCCGGACTGCGTCGAGAGCGTGTGCCCGGTGTGACGAAGGTCGTAGAGCGTGAACCCGTCGGGCAGTCCCACTTTCTTCCGGGCCTTCTTCCACTTCCGTCCAAAGGTCGTCCGCCGAAAGGGCCCGCCCCGCTCCCCCACGAAGAGCAGCCCGTCCGGCTTTTGCTCCGCGTACAGATACATGTGGGGCTTGAGATCACCCTTCATGAAGTCCGGCAGGACGATGAACCGCTTACCCGCCTCGGACTTGGTCTCGCCCGGCGCCCGCTTCCCCGTGTTCAGCTCGGGCTCGGCGGACCGCACCCAGACACCGATGTTCGCCAGGTCGACGTCATGCCGCCGCAGGGCCGCTTGCTCCTCAGGCCGGGCGGGACCGTAAGCCGCGATGTAGACGAGCAGCCGCCAGCGCCGACCCAGCTCCCGGGCGAGTGCATCACGACCGCAGCCGAACCCGCGCCATCGTCCTCGCCGACCTCGGCGGCGTCCGCCTCCGCCGAGGCGGCGTCGACGGCACCAAAGCCACCTGGCGCGACTTCCTCGACTGCGCCGATACAGCGGAGTCCCGGAAGCCCAGGAGCTCCGCGAGCGGGCGCTCCACGTCGTGAGCTGAGGCCACCCGCCGCATCTGACTGCCCTACGGGACCAGGTGTAGCCCATCATGATGACAGCTGCCGGTGCAGCTCATCGGCGGTCTCCTGCAGCCCGCGTTTCACGACCCGTTGAAACGCGTAAGCCGCGGAGTTGAAAGCCCCATCTCCCATCGGCCTGCATAGCGGTCTGAGCCGCCCTGACCCGGGGGCCGGCTCAGGGCCTTCCTCGTTGCATAGGCCGGTGCGACCGTAGGATCGTTCCACCCGCATTCCCCGCCCGTGAGGCATGGGACGGGGGCGTGTACAGGCTGTCGGCTGCTGGTGGAGGGCGTGATGCAGTTGAGCCAGATCGGTGGGCGTTACCGCCTGATCGAGGTCGTAGGCGCGGGCGGCATGGGGGAGGTGTGGCGTGCCCACGACCATCGTTTGGGCCGGGACGTCGCGGTGAAGACATTGACTGCCGCACGCGGCGGTCTGGACCCCACCACTAGAGCTCGCTTCGAGCGCGAGGCGAAAGCGGTAGCCCGGCTCGACAGCCTGCACATCGTGACCATCCACGATGTCGGCGATGTCGAGATCGATGGAGCCCAAACCCCGTACATCGTCATGGAACTGCTGCGTGGGCAGCCGCTGGATCGAGTCATCGCCCACGGCAGGCCAGCCATCGACGACGTCACCAAATGGGCCGATCAGATCTGCACCGCCCTATCGGCAGCTCACGCCGAGGCCGTGGTGCATCGCGATATCAAACCAGCCAACATCATGATCGCCCAGAGCGGCTTCGTGAAGGTTCTCGATTTCGGCATTGCCGCCTTCCTGGACAACACAACACCCCATACGACGCTCACCGAGATGGGGGCCGTGCTCGGCACTCCTGCGTACATGTCGCCCGAGCAGGCGCAGGCTTCTCCCATCGATCACCGCAGTGACTTGTACTCGCTGGGCTGCGTCCTCTACCACCTCATCACCGGGCGCCCGCCCTTCAGCGCCGCCAGCCGAATCTCCATGCTCGTCAAGCACGTAACTGAGCAACCAGTGCCGCCGAGCTGGTGCGTTCCGCACCTGCCTGTCCATTGGGACGAGTTGGTGATGGCTCTGCTCGCGAAGGATCCACGGGGCCGCCCGCAAGGCGCAGATGAGGTGCGAGCTCTCCTGCGTTCGGTCACCCATGCGTGTCCAGAGGTGGTCGGCAGGCCTGTCGCCCGGAGGAAACTTGTCAGTCGTCTGCGGGACAGGTGGTTGGGGACACCCGCGTTGCCACCTCCGTCAGCGCATCCGCTCAAACTGCCGACGGCCAACCCACTTCATGGCACCGCCGTGGCGACTCGTCCATTGCCTGCCGCCGCCCCGCCTCGACCCCAACAGCCTCCGATATTGCCTGATCGGGGTCTTACAGAGTCCGACGCCACCTCGACGTCCACGCGTGGGGACATCACGTACGCTCTGCCCTCGCTGGACCTGCTGAAGCTCGGCGGCTCCCGAAGGCATCGCAGCGCCGCCAACGACGCGGCCATCAAAGCGCTGACGACGGTCTTCACGGAGTTTAAAGTCGACGCGCGGGTTACCGCCTTCACTCTGGGGCCAACGGTCACCCGGTACGAGGTCGAGCTGGGCCCAGCCGTGAAGGTCGAGAAGATCACCGCCCTGACCAGAAACATCGCCTACGCCGTGGCCTCGCCGGACGTCCGGATCATCAGCCCGATCCCGGGCAAGTCCGCGATCGGCATCGAGATCCCTAATAGCGATCGCGAGATGGTCAACCTGGGGGATGTGCTGCGGCTCGCGGACGCGGCCGGTGACGACCACCCGCTGCTGGTGGCGCTCGGCAAGGACGTCGAGGGCGGCTACGTGATGGCCAACCTCGCCAAGATGCCGCACGTGCTCATCGCAGGGGCGGCCGGATCCGGCAAATCCTCCTGCATCAACTGCCTGATCACCTCCGTCATGGCCCGCGCCACCCCCGAAGACGTCCGGATGGTCCTCATCGACCCCAAGCGGGTCGAATTCACACCCTACGACAGCATTCCGCACCTGATCACGCCAATCATCACCAACCCCAAGCGGGCCGCCGAGGCGCTTCAGTGGGTCGTGCGCGAGATGGACCTGCGCTACGACGACCTCGCCGCCTTCGGCTACCGGCACATCGACGACTTCAACCAGGCCATCCGGGACGGCAAGATCAAACTGCCGCCGGGCAGCGAGCGGGAGCTCAGCCCCTACCCGTACCTACTGGTGATCGTCGACGAGCTGGCCGACCTGATGATGGTGGCCCCGCGCGACGTCGAGGACTCCATCGTCCGGATCACCCAGCTGGCCCGCGCGGCCGGCATCCACCTGGTGCTCGCCACCCAGCGGCCCTCGGTCGACGTGGTCACCGGTCTGATCAAGGCGAACGTGCCCTCGCGCCTCGCCTTCGCCACCTCCTCGCTCGCCGACAGCCGGGTCATCCTCGACCAGCCGGGCGCCGAGAAGCTGATCGGCAAGGGCGACGGGCTGTTCCTGCCGATGGGCGCCAACAAGCCGGTCCGCCTCCAGGGCGCCTTCGTCACCGAGGACGAGATCGCCGGCATCGTCCAGCACTGCAAGGACCAGATGGCGCCCGTCTTCCGGGACGACGTCACCGTCGGGCAGAAGCAGAAGAAGGAGATCGACGAGGACATCGGCGACGACCTGGACCTGCTGTGCCAGGCGGCGGAGCTGGTGGTCTCCACGCAGTTCGGGTCCACCTCGATGCTCCAGCGCAAGCTGCGGGTGGGATTCGCGAAGGCCGGGCGGCTCATGGACCTCATGGAGTCGCGGGGCATCGTCGGCCCGAGCGAGGGCTCGAAGGCGCGCGACGTCCTGTTCCGGCCAGACGAATTGCGAACAGCACTCTCGGTGATTCGCGGGAAGTAGGAGCAAAGTCGTTTGGGGGCAACCCTTACGAGTTCGAATCTCGTACCCTCCGCCGCCAGGAAGGCCCGGACCGGTTCACCGGTCCGGGCCTTCCGCGCCATTCGTGGCAATGCCTGCCGAGACTGCGTCCGCCCGGTTCATCCGCTGGGCTAGGGTGGAACGGCTGAAGCCACCCGCCTCGCGGTCAGATCAGCGCGCGGGCCCTGCGCTCCCAGTCCGCGATTCGGGTCATCACGCCACTCACCTGCTTGACCGCGGCCGTGAGGTCCCGGCCCGGCGCCCGCAGCTCCCGGCTCATCTTCACAGCCATCGCATACCCACCTCAACCTCGCCGAACACGCCGACCACCTCGTGGGTGGACTCGGCGGTACTGATCATCTGCTCCAGGAAGCTGGTCGGCGAACCGATGCGTTGCTCGGGCGGCATCGCCTCGATGACATCGAACGCCGTCTGGACCGCCGCGTCCATCTCCACCATCTGCCCGGCGAAACGCGGGCACGATTCCCGGAGACCGGAGGCCGGCTCGGTCATCGCCTTGGCCAAAGCACCAAGTGATCGCCCGATGCCCCTTCCACCAGAATCGTCTCCCCGGGTGGATACTGCCGCGGGGAACCGATACTCAGCAGTTCCTCCCCGGCCGCCCCCGACAGGCTGCCTAGGAAGCGGCCGGGCTGCCGCTCCCTGATGTCATACGTACTGCGCTGTGCTGTCCCCTGAATCGCGCGCTCCATATCCCACCTCGTGGTCGAATCCGAGTGCGGATTCGAGCGGAAAGAGCTCGCAGACCCGGGCCTTCCACGTTGTCCAACTCCGCCAGGATCGTTGGTCAGAGCAGGTGCGGCGGCGGCACGACCAAGACCACGGCGAGGAGGCGCGGCCTCATCCGAGGGAGCGCCTGGGTCTCGAACCATCCACCGGAGGGGAGCGTGTGGCGGCGTGCAGTACCGGGGGTGGGGTCGCCGAGTTCGGACGGGTCGATGCCGAGGTTCGCAAGTTCGACGATCTGGTCCGCGACGGCCTTCACCTCATCGCGGACGGCCTTCGGGTAGCCCACATCGTCCTCGGCGTGGAAGGCGTACTCCCACACCCAACGGTCGTCGGTCACCGGGCGGCCCCACCGGCGGTACGGACGCCCGCCTCGGCAGCAGCCTCGTTGCGGATGCGGCTGATCTCCGCGGCGATGACTCGCGCCTCGCCGAGGTTGGTGACCTCTCCGGCAGAGGACTCAAGTGCGCGGAGCCGGGCGGCGGTCTCCGGGTACCGGGCGATGGCCACCTCGACGGCCCATGCCTCGGTGAAGGTGCGTAGGGGCACGGCGGACACCTCGGCGCGGGCGCGAGCGGTGCTGGACGCGCGATCGCGGTCGAAGTCGGTGAGGAGGTGAGGGGCGACCTGAGCGAGGGCCGCTCGGATTGCCTCGGGATGGACAGGCGGCTGCGGGATGGCGGACGGCTGGGGCGCAGTGCTCATGCGGCTTCGGTCCTCTCCTCCTGGTCCAGTTCGCCCGCTTGGTATGCGTTGGCGAGGGTGGTGACGTGCTGGCGGGACCAGCCGACGCGGCGGCCTACCGCTGCCTTCTGCCCGTAGCGGTCGGCGGAGCCGATGCGGCCCGCCGTGCGATTGAGGTGTCCTTGCGCCCGCGCGAGGGCCTGCTCGGCCCGACGGACGGCCTTGAGGGCGTCGTCCAGGTCCGCTTTCTCGTCGCCGGTCAGGGGGTCGCTCGCAGCTCTCACAACACGAGCATAAACCGTCACCTTCCCTTGACGCTATGAAGCTCAGACGTCGCCCACGACGTCAGCGATCGGGCGCCGCACCCTCCCTGCGGCGGTCACGCCGCTGCTGGAACGCTGACACATCCCCCGCTATCAGTACGACAGTGCCGGGCGCGTGATCAGCCGTACCGATGCGCTGGGCGCAACCTGCCTCCAGGAATACGACGAGGCGGGGCGGATCACCCGGTCGATCCGTCCCGACGGCCGCACCGCGGGTACCGAGTAGTGCCGAGTGATTCCCAAGCTTATAGCGCGGGTTCGATTCCCGTCATCCGCTCTTGAACGAAGGCCCAGGTCAACGACCTGGGCCTTCGTCGTTGCCTAGACCTCTCGACTCTTGCCACACCCTCCCGCGCGCCCCAACTCACTCGAACGCCCTGGCCGGAAGCTCTTCAGCGCACCACGCGCACCGCGCAGGCAGACTCCGTCTCGAATGGCGAGACGCATTCCACGGGACCGGCGTCACGGTCAGGTATGGATTCGCGGCTTCGCCACCTCAAAGACGGCGATCAACCACCATCCCAGAAGGGCCCGTTGACGGAGTCGGCCCGGAGGTCCGCCCGAAGCGCGGGGCGCAGGAGCGGGTCACACCTGACCCGGACGACACCGGCCAGCGATTCAACAGATGATCACAAATAGCGACCGAGCAGTGACCTGTTGTCAGTGGTGGGTGCTTTCATGAGTCGGTTACGCAGGGAGTCGTAACGCGACTGGTGAGGGGGATGCAGCTGTGCCCTGGATCAAGGACTACGTGCGCTCGGACGGCACACCGGTAAAGGGACATGTCCGGCTGCCGGCCGGCGCACGACGCGAGACCACACTGCTGGGCCTCTTCGTGATCGGAGCGTTCATCCTCGGCAACGGCGGCACCACGGCGGGGGCGGGTTCCGGAGCCGGGCAGGAGTTACCCCGGCCGCAGTCGACGGTGATCTACCCGATCAAGTGGCCGGCCTGGGAGAAGCAGACACAGCCCCAACCGACACCCACTGTCTCCTACCCCATCGTCTTCCCGAGCTCGGGAAGCGGACGGTGACCCGGCGCCCGCCCGCGAGGCGCCGCAGGCGCTGTGGCACCACGCGCCGCAGCAAGCACTCCAGCTCCGAAGGCCTGGTCTTCCTCGGGCTCGTCGGCCTCGTGGCCATCAGCCTCATCGCGGCGATCCTGAACTGGCTGGCCACCCACCCATGGGTCGTAGCCCTCCTGCTCCTGGCCGCAGCCGGTGCAGGCGGCTTCTGGATACGGCGACGACAGGAGGCAGCCCGCTGGGAACAGGTACGGGCCCAGGGCCTGCGCTACGCCGTCGAGCACCTCGACAGCCTCCACCACAACGACTTCGAGTTCGCCGTGCGGGACCTCATGCACCGCGACGGCTGCGCCGACGCCCAGAAGGTCGGCGGGCGGGGTGACAACGGCGCCGACGTGAAGGCCACCGACCCCTTTGGCCGCCGCTGGGTGATCCAGTGCAAGCATCGCAAAGCCGGCTGGTCCGGATCCGCGGTCGGCACCCCGGACCTCCAGGTCCTCAACGGCACAGGCCGCCAGATACACGGCGGCGACGTTCTGGTCATGCTCACCAACGGCCGCTTCTCCGGCCCCGCCCTCGACTTCGCCAAGTCCCAACGTCTGCACCTGGTCGACCGCAAGCTCCTCGCCGAATGGGCGAGCGGCTCCCGCCCTCTGTGGGAACTCCTTCGCGCCGTCCCGCCACCTCGAAAGCCACCATCACTGTCCTGACCCCCCGAGAAGGGCCCGGCCATCCCCTGGACCGCAGGCACAGGAGCCACGCCGGTGGGGTGGGTGCATCGTGGGGCGCCGACCCCACCGTTGCGAGTTACTGCGCCCGTGCGATCAGTCCAGGCCGAGGGTTTCGAGGTGAGCGAGGAAGGCCGCGACCAACCGAGGGCGTGTGACATCGGGGACCGGCTCGTCCGGGGCATCTTCCTCGATGCCCCACTCGGTGTTGAAGGTAACGATCTCGTTCTGAGGCACGACCTGGTCCCGGAGCCAGATGACGAAGTTCGCCGCTTCTTGTGCTGTGCAGTTCTTCACCGCCACCCCCTCCGGGGACAGCAGTGCGAAGCCCTCCAATTCCTCTTCGCCCAAGGTGACCCCGAACTGCAGGCCGACGTTGCGCACTGGGCCGGTGTGGCCTTCGTCGACCTGCAGGAAGGCTTCCGGGTCCCCTGCAAGCAGGTGGGCCCTGAAGCTGTCGAAGGTGAGACCCCAGGTTTCTCCGCCAATGGGTGTGAAGACGTACATCGTGCGGAGTTCGGCAAGGTCGGACGGGTTCACGCGGGTGCTCCTTGGCGTGGAGAAGCGGATCAGGGAACGTAGCGGGCGGTGGTTCCTGGGCCGGTGCCAGGTGCGATGGGGACTTCGTATTCGGGGTAGCCGGCCACGCGCAGCTGATGGGCCACAGAGCCCGAGGGCCGCCACCATCACTGGCGGCGGCCATGTTCGCCCGGGAGCACAGCAGGTTTTCCCCGAAGCGCGCCCGGATCGTTCAGTGACTGGCCAGGGCGAGAGTCCCGGCGCTGATGGCGCCCCGCAGGACGTGGGCGATCTCTTCGGGCTTGAGGTCGATGCCGTCGAGCCCCTCCACGGTCAGCGGGATCTGCTCCAGCGCGTACGCGCCGCGGCCCTCGGTGCTGAACTCGGGACCGGTGCGGTCCTCGAAGGACCAGGTCGCGATGCGGGCGAGGTAGAAGAGCTGGCGCTCGTCGTCGGACTCCAAGGTGTGCAGGAGCCGGACGATGTCGGCCTTCCCGGCGATCTCCTCGTGGATCTCCCGGTGGAGGGCGGCCTCCCGGGATTCGTCGCCGGGCTCGACGCCGCCGCCGGGGAGCACCCAGTACTCGGGAATGTCGGGCTTGCTGCGGCGGATGACCAGCATCGTGTCGTCGGCGGTGACGAGGACGGCGCGGACTCGTTCCTTCATGTCGGTCTGTCTCCTTGCTCGTTGGGGTCTCAGTGCAGCAGCCGGCCGCCGTCGACGTGGACGGATCGCCCAGCGATGAACGACACGGAGGGGGCCACCAGGAACACCACCAGGGCCGCGGCGTCTTCGGGCCGGCCACGGCGAGGGACGCACTGCCGCTCGATCTGCTCCTCCGGGCGCGCTCGGTGCTGGGCGGGGATGGTGTTCTCGGGCTCGACCTGGTGGCGCCGGGCAGGACGGTGTCGACGCCCTGGGGCCGAGCGGCGAGGACACCGGCCCGCACCAGTTCCCGAGCATCCTGGAACGCAAGCTCTTCCCCACCGTCCCCGAGACCCATGGTGAACACCTTCTACCAAGTGTCCCCGCAGGCGGTCGGGTTGGAGCGGATCCAGGACAGGTTCACTACCGAAGGAGTGCGTGCCGCGCAGGCCCGGCACCCCGTGGGCCGTCACCGCCGCGTTCGGCCTGCCCTACGGCCGTAACGCCTACACGCTGCCTTCGCCCGGCACCCTCGGCACCGTCCTGTCCGACACCGCGCTCGGCGTCCTGGCCGGGGCAGCCGTGCCGGCCGGGGCCGCGGCCGTCGCGGTCACCCTCGGCGCACTGCTGCGCCGGCCGATGCGCACCTTCCTCGCCGGGATGCTGCTGCTCGTCCTGGTGGTCCGCACCTCCGCCGCCTCGGGGCTGGGCGCCTGGCTCCCTGGCGGCGCGCCGGCCGACCTCGTCGGCTTCGGTGCGGTGGACGGGGCCCGGGACCACTTCTGGATCTCCACCGACCCCTCCACGGCCGGCGTGGCCGCTCGGGCGGGGCTGCGTTCCGAGCGCGCGCCACGGCCCGTCGACTGACGGCATGCGTGTGGGTGCGGGGGAGGTCGTACCACGCCGTGCCCGTCGGAACGGCGGGGCACCGGATCCGTTGTCGGCAGTGGCGCAGGTTCGATCCGCGTCTTCCGCTACGGAGAACAGGCCCAGGTCGGCGACCTGGGCCTGCTTCGTCGTCCCTAGCTCTTCGGACCCGTGGCCGCGACCCGGGCGGGTCCGGCAGCGGTGCGTCAGCTCTGGTCGGTGTTCTCGGCCGCGGCGGCCTTCTCGCGCATCTTGCGCACCAGCTCGGCCTTCTGGTCGGCGGCGTTCTTGCGGTCGAGGTTGCGGTGCGGACCGTTGTTCTGCCGTTCGGCGCGGGACAGCTTCTTGCGCTGGCCGCCGCCCTGGCCGACGGGGTTGTTGATGTTCTTGCTGTCGGTCATGGGTTCTCCCGGTGGTGATGTGAAGTGATCTACGGATTCGTCGGTGGGGGACGGGAGCGGCGACATCGGTGGACGTCGGCGGGGGCCCGTCACGCTCTCACTCGTGAATCGGCGTATGGAAGAACATGTCGAAGACGGTACCCGTTCCCGTCGGCCCCGCACACCAGGCTCCGAGCCCCGAGGCCGGGTGCTCGTGGCGCCCCGCCACCGCGCGTCAGGTCGGGTCCGTTCCCGCCCCTGAGGTGTCGGCCGGCGTGAAGATCCGGTCCAGGTGGTGGCGGAGCACCGCGGCGGCCGACTCCGCGCTCCGCTGCCCCACGAGGATGCTGGTCCCCATGGCCGCCGCCATCGCGAGCAGGCTGATCGCCTCTGTGCGGGCGTCGACGCCGGGGCCGGCCGAGCCCTCCGCCTGGGCCCGCTCGAGCAGCTCGGTCAGGGCGTTCTCGGCGGCGACCGGGTCGTCGACGAACGGCTGGGCGGCCGGCGTCCCGTCGGTGACCGACAGGATCGCGTAGGAGCTGTACAGCAGGTGGAAGGTACGGCTCTCCTCGTCGGTCGGCAGCGAGGCCCGCAGTAGCGCCTCCACCGTGGCCCGCGGGCCCGGTCGCGGGCCCGCGGCGGCCAGGTGGGCGCCCGTCCGCGCGGTGAAGCCGTCGGTCAGGCGCCGGAGGCAGTGGAACAGCAGCCGCCCCTTGGTCTCGAAGTAGTACTGCACGAGTCGCAGTGACACCCCGGCCTCCGCGGCCACGTCCCGCATGCCGACCGCGTGCAGCCCCCGCCGCCCCGCGACCCGGATGAGCGCGTCGGCGATCTGGGCGCGCCGCTCCTCGTGATCCACGCGCTTCGGCATGTTCCCGTCTTCCCGCCCGTCGGTGGTGGGTTCGTCGTCCGCTCCAGGGGCCCTTCATGGTACCGCCGTACCATGAACATGATACGGTCGTACCACGAAGAATCGATCTTCCCAGGAGGTGCCGCCGTGCCCGAGAACACGACCCGCGTACGCCGCGATGTGGGCCGCTACGTCAGCGACTCCCTGCGCGACCGCTACTTCGCCGCCGCCGACGCCCTCTACGCCATGGGCGCCCCGATCCGTTCCGAGACGGACGTCGAGACCAGCTTCGGCACCACCCACGTCTACCGGTACGGCCCCGCCGACCCCGCCGCCGAGTCCCGCACGCCGGTGGTGCTGATCCACGGCGCGGGCTACAGCTCGGCGATGTGGTACCCCAACACCCCTGCCCTCAGCGGCGAACGCCCCGTCTACGCGCTCGACACCCCGGGCGACGCCAACCGCAGCGTCCACCGCGAGCCCATGTGGCAGCCCGAACGCGCCGCGCAGTGGATGGACGAGGCCCTCGACGCGCTCGGCCTCGACCGGGTCCACCTCGTCGGCTCCTCCTACGGCGGCTGGCTGGTGCTCAACCAGGCGCACCGGCGCCCCGAACGGCTCGCCTCGGTCACCGCCCTGGACCCCGGCGGCCTGGAGAAGGTGGGCCTGCGCTTCTTCGCCTGGGTGTTCGTGAGCCTCTTCGCCAGCTTCGCCCCCAAGGCCCTGCGCCCCCGGCTCGCCCAGTGGTTGGAGCAGCCCGTCATCTCCGTCCCCGAGCTGCGCACCTGGGTCCAGGCGGGCGCCCGCGCCTACCGGATCCGTCGACCCGCGCCCCGCCCCTTGGCCGAGGACGCGCTGCGCTCGATCCGCACGCCCCTCTACGTGATCATGGGCAAGCGGAGTCTGCTCGTGCACCCGCATCGGCAACTGGAGCGCGTACCGAGGCTCGTCCCCGGCGCCCGCGCCGAGATCATCGCCGCGACGGGTCACGGCCCGCAGATCGACCACCCCGACGTCGTCAACGCCCGCATGCTGTCCTTCATGGAGGACATCGACTCCCTCGACCCCGCCGCGATCGACATCTAGGGCACCGGGGAATCCGGGGGATCCGGGGGATCCGGGGGCCTCAGGTCACGTCGGTGACGTCGGTGACGTCCAGGGACGGCTCATCCTGGCTCACGGTCTCCCGGCGCCACGAGCCCTGACTCGTACGCCACGATCACGAGCTGCGCCCGGTCACGTACCGCCAACTTCCCCATGATCCGGCTCACATGGGTCTTCGCGGTGAGGGGACTCAGGGCCGGCGCGTCGGCGATCTCCGTGTTGTGCAGGCCCCGGGCCACGAGGGTGAGGACTCGCCTCTCCGCCGGGCAGCTCCTCCTGGAGTCGGGCCACGCGTGTCGAGTCCGCTCCCGACGGCAGGTAGTCCGCCGGCCGGTCACGCTGTACGTCCGCGAGCTTGCCCGCGAAGGATCCGGCGACGGCGATCGCGATCACCCACAGCACCACCACCGCCCACGGAACCGCCTTGCCGCTTCCGTTTCCTGCCGTTCGCCGTGTCTGCCCCATCTCGGGACCCTCCGCATGGACTCAGCCCGGTGGCCCCGACTGCCCGCCCGGTCGCCTCTCCATCGTCCCGGCCCCGAAGGGCCGTGCGAGGCGTTCCGTCAGAGCCCCGCGGGGAGGGCACGCTCCAGCGCGTCGAACGCACCGTGCACACGCGCCCGGTGGTCGTCGACCACGTCGGCCGCGCACTCGCCCGCGAGCAGCCGCCGGGCCGTGGCGACGTAGACGGCTCGGTACGCGGCGACGGTCAGGGCCGCCGCGAGGCGGGGGCCGGGGCCGTCCCCACCAGGGGCGGTCTCGGCCATCACGTCCCCGAGCGCCCGCTCCACCTCCTCGACACCTTCGCGCGCCCTGGCCCGCAGGGCGGGGGAGCCCAGCACGATGCGCCAGAAGTACGGGAAGTCGTCGCTCACCGCCGCCAGCGGATGGCGCTGGTCCAGGAGGTGGAGCAGCAGGGCGCGCAGAGCGGCCGAGGGGGACTCGCCGGCCGGGCGGTCCCGCACCGCGGCGGTGAACAGCTCGACGGCTTCGGGGATCCGGTCCAGGAAGAGGTCTTCCTTCCGGGGGAAGTGGTTGAAGACCGTCATCGTGGATACATGGGCGGCCTCGGCGACCTCCGCCACGGTCACCTGGTCGAAGCCCCGAGCCGCGAACAGCATCGTCGCCTCGTCGGAGATCCGCTGCCGCGTCTCGCGCTTCTTGCGTTCCCGCAGGGTCAACGCCCGCTCGTCCCCGCGCTGTCCGGAACGAGGCCTCTCAGTTTCCTCCGCCACGGAGAACACTATAGCGACTACAAATTTTTAGTGACTACAGTGAAATTATGAATCTCACGAACGGCACGCACCTCACGAACGGCATGAGCTCCACGGATTCCACGAACGCCCACTGTGACGTGGTGGTGGCCGGAGGCGGCCCGGTCGGACTGATGCTCGCCTGCGAGCTCAGGCTCGGTGGCGCGAGCGTGATGGTCGTCGAGCGCCGCACCGAGGTGGACGGGACCGTGAAGGCGGGGTCGATCAACACGTCGACCGCCGAGGCCTTCTACCGGCGCGGGATGCTGCCCGCGCTGGCCGAGGTACAGCAGCGCTCCGTCGAGCGGTTCCAGGCCTTCGTACGCGAACGACAGGCGCCCGGAGCGGACGGAGGGAACGGAGGGAACGGAAGGCCTCCTCGCGCACCCTCCCGCTTCGCCGGGCACTTCGCCGGGATCATGCTGCGCGGGGAGCTGGTGGACACGACCGACCCGGACCTCCTGGACGCCGGCCCCGCCCACGCCGTCGGCCTCGTACCGCAGCAGGAGATCGAGCGGCTGCTCGCCGAGCGCGCCCGCGAGCTCGGCGTCGAGGTGCGCGTCGGCACCGAGGTCACGGGATTCGACGCGCACGAGGGCGGCATCGAGGTCCGCGTGGCCCGGGTCGCCGACGGGACGGGCGAGAGCGTCCACGCACACTGGCTCGTGGGCTGCGACGGCGGCCGCAGCACGGTCCGCAAGCTCGCCGGGTTCACGTTCCCCGGTACGGATCCGCAGATCACCGGCCATCAGGCGCTCGTCGAGATGACCGGGTCCGAAGGCCTGCGGCCCGGGTGGAACCCGACGGACACCGGGATGTACGTGCACGGGCCGATGCCCGGCCGCATCCTCACGGTCGAGTTCGACGGGCCGCCGGCCGATCGGGAAGCGGAAGTCACCGCGCGGGAGCTGCAGGCGAGCCTGCGGCACGTCTCCGGGGCCGAGGTCACGATCGCCGAGGTGCACACCGCCACCCGCTTCACCGACCACGCACGCCAGGCCGCCGACTACCGCGCGGGCCGGGTCCTCCTGGCGGGCGACGCCGCACACGTCCACTCACCGTTCGGCGGCCAGGGACTGAACCTCGGCCTCGGGGACGCGATGAACCTCGGCTGGAAACTCGCCGCGGTCGTCCGCGGCCGAGCGCCGGAAGGGCTGCTGGACTCGTACACGGCCGAACGGCACCCGATCGGAGCATGGGTACTCGGATGGACCCGGGCACAGATCGCGTTGATGCGGCCGGAAGCACCGGCCCGCGCCCTGCGCGATGTGGTCGCCGAGCTGGCCGGGTCCGTCGCCGGCACCACGTACTTCGCCAAGAAGATCTCCGGGGTCTCGCACCGGTACGTCCTTCCCGGCGACCATCCGCTGGTCGGCCGCAGCGCTCCGGATCTCGAACTGGCCGACGGGACGCGCCTCGCGGACCTGCTCCACGACGGGCGGGCGCTGCTGCTCGATCTCGCGGACTCCGCGGCGCTGAGGGTGCGCGCCGAGGGGTACGACGAGCGCGTGCGCGTCGTCACCGCCACCTGCCCCGGCAGGCCGGAGCCGGCCGGGCTGCTCGTCCGCCCGGACGGGATCGTCGCCTGGGCCGCCGACGCCGGGGACGGGTCGGACGGGTCGGAGGGGCCGGACGGGCTCGCCGACGCCCTGTCGCGCTGGTTCGGGGACCCGTCGGGCGAGGCGCGGAGCAAGTGAGGAACCCTGTCGGCCGGCACATTCCCGCGAGAAAGGTGTTATCGCCGAGGCCCTCGTGAGTCTCCTCAAGTGTCAGGCCAGGTGGGGCCGTCACCTTCGAGGAGATGCGATGCAGTTTCACGACGATGAGTTCACCTACGGCGCGGACGTGACCGCGGACACGGACGTGGAGGTGGAGGTGAACGGTGCCGGCTCCCGGGCGGAACGGCGCGGCCGGGCGCGCGCCGCGGGCAGGGCGGCCGGCGGTCACCGCAAGGGCCGTCGTCGGGCTCCCCTGATGGCGGCGGCCGCCGTGGTGCTGCTGGCCGGGGTCGGGAGTGCCTACGCCCTCATATCCGACGAGGCTCCGGAACGCACGGCGGCGACCGGCTCCCCCTCGGCGCTCGCCGGCCGGCCGGAGGCGGTGGACGGCCTGTCGAGCGACCCGGCGTCCCCCACCGGCGCGGCCGATGCGACGGCCGGCCCGGAGGGCACCGCGTCGGCCTCCGCTTCCGCATCGGCCTCGGCATCGGCGTCCGCCTCGGCGCCGGGGTCGGCGCCCGCGCCCGGCGCGCAGTCCAAGGACGGGGAGCGGCGTTCCGGAGCCCCCGCCACGGAACGCGCGCCCAAGCCCAGCACCCCGCCCACGCGCGGCACCTCGGGGAGCGGTCCGACGGGGCCGGACCCCAAGGTGCCCGGCCCCCGCACCACGACGCAGGACGTCGCGACGGCCCAGTCGCTGTCCCTGCAACTGCTCAACAACGAAAGGGCCGCTGTGGGCCGCCCTCCGCTCGCGCTCAAGCAGGACCTCAGCGCCTTCGCCCGTAAGTGGGCCGAGCACATGCGGAACAACGGCTTCGCCCACTCCTCGTCGGACGACCGCGCCTACCTGAAGACGGGCTCGCGCACCTGGACCGGCGAGAACATCGTCTGGTTCAGCGATGCCTCGATGACCGCCCAGGAAGCCGCCGAGAAGTTCCAGTCGATGTGGCGCCACAGCTCCGGCCACTACAAGGCGCAGGTCAACCCGGACTTCACCGAGGTCGGCGTGGGCCTGTACCGCGACTCCTCGGGCTGGTGGGGCGTGCACAACTTCTCCGACGGCAAGTGACGCGGCCCGGAAGACAGCCAGGACAGGCCCTAGCGAAGCACCCCCGCCGCGCGGGCGGCCTCGAGCCAGTCCGGGAACTCGTTCATGAGGTGGTCGTAGAGATCCGCGTCCGAGCGCGCGGCCGGCTGCCGGCCGGCCGCGAAGAAGCCGGCGTTGTCGACCGTACGGCGGTCGAGGGTGTCCAGGCTGCGGAGGAAGCGGAGATCCCGGCTCGGTCCGAAGCCGACGAACTGCCAGAAGATCGGCAACGCGCTCGCCCGGCGCAGTAGTTCCCGGGTCGCCTTGCGGTCGAAGGGTTCTCCGTCGGTCTGGAAGACCACGAAGGCCGGATCGCGGGAGCCGGTGGCCTGGTAGTGCTCGATGACGGCCAGCATGGCCGGGGTGTAGCAGGTGCCGCCCCAGTCCAGCGGCGCGTGGAGCCGCTCGATCCGGCCGCGGTAGTTCTCCAGATTGAGGTCCGCCACCAGGTCGACGCCGTTGGAGAAGAACAGGAGCGGCACCGTGCCGTCGTCGTCGAGGTTGACCGAGAGCCCGAGGACCTGTTCGGCCAGCTGCTGCATGGTGCCGTCGCGGTAGAACCTGCTCATGCTCCCCGAGTGGTCCAGCACCAGGTAGACGGCGGCGCGTTGGCCCATGACGCCGCTCTTGGCCAGGGAGACCTGGGCGGCCTTGTAGAGGTTGACCAGCCCCGGCGCCGCCCGCCGGACCTTCTCCAGGCTCATGGCCGCCGCCGGAACGGGGGCGGGAACGGCGATGGGAACGGTGACGGGAACGGTGACGGTGACGGGAACGGCTGTCGGCACCGGGATCGGGACGGGTGCCGGGGCCGGGGCCGGCGCCTGGACGGGCATCGCCACCGGGGCCTCCGTCCCGACTGCCGCCGCCCGGGCCGGTGCCGCGTCGTCGACCACGATGCCGAAAGCGGTCGCCAGACCCGCCAGTCCCGTGTCCCAACCCTGGCCGACCGCCCGTACCTTCCACGCCCCTGCCCGACGGTAGAGCTCCACGAGGACGGCGACCGTCTCCCGATGCGTGAACGGCGGAGGCTCGAACCCGATCCGCACTCCCCCGCACTCGACCACCGCCCGCGGGGTGTCGGCAGCGCTGAAATGAGCGGCCGGAAGCATCGGGTCGATGCCCACCACGATCGCGATCCGGTCCACCGAGGCGGGCACCACCGGCAGGTCCACGACGATGGTCCGGCCGTCGAGGACCACGCCGTCCTGGGCCGGGTGGTTGTAGAAGACCAGGTCGTCGTCGCCGCGCACCCTGCCGTCCGGGGCGAGCAGCACGGCGCAGACGTCGGTCGCCGGTCCGGACGCGGTGGCGGTGGCGGTGACGGTGACGGTGATCGCGCAACGCGCCGTGGGGAGAGGCGCGTTACCGCCTTTGGAGAGCATGACGGACATGGGCGGCTTCCTTCCGGCGGGCCACTCGGACCTCAGCGGACACGTGCGCGGCCAGTCTTGCCGAGGCGGCGGTGATCCCGGGGCGGAACCCCGGAAGCGGTCGCGGGGAACCACCGCTCAGGGCGGCTCCGTCTCGTCGCACGAACGGCCGTACCCCCCCACCCCACCGCCGTGAGCGCCGACACGACCGGAGCCGACGAACATGCGTACACGCCTTCTGCTGGGCCTGGCCCTCCTCTCCACCGGACTCCTCGCCGGCGCGTTCGGGTACGGGGCGGCCAACCTCGTCCCCACCTTCAACGCGGTACCGGTCGACATACGACTGTCGTTCCACACCGAACTGATGAAGATGAACGGCATCACCATGCAGGCGGCGATGGCCGTCTCGATCGTCAGCTCACTGACCCTCGCCGCCCTGACGTCCGGCCGTACGAGGCTGCTCGCGGGCGGGGCCGGTCTGCTGGCCCTCACGTCCCTCCTGGTCACCCGCTTCGGCAACGTCCCGATCAACAGCCGGATCAAGGAGTGGGCGCACACCTCGGCGCCCGCCGATCACACGGAGATCCTGCGGCACTGGGAGATGTTCAACGACATCCGCACCGTCGCCGCCGTGATCGCGTTCGCGCTACTGATCTCCACCGCCCTGAGACCCCCGACCCACGACTGATCCGGCACCGGCATCGTTACCGGCACCGGACTGCGCCGCGCGGACGACGGCCACGGCCGCCCGGGACGCCGCCAGGACCGGATCGGTGCTCCGTGCGGCCCGGCCGAGCATGAACGCGCCCTCCAGCAGGGCGATCACCGAGCTCGCGGTCTCGTGCGCGGCGGGCTCGGCGATACCACCGGCGCGGTAGAAGGCGGCGAGGCCGTCCGTCCAGCTCGCGAAGACCTCGGCGGTGGCCAGACGCAGCGGCTCATGCGTGCCGGCCACCTCCAGAGCGACGGTGGCGAGGGGGCACGGGTCGGTGAAGTCCAGCTCGCTCAGGGTCTGCGCCGCGGCCGTGAACGCGTCGCCGGTGACCGTGGCCATGTCCGCGGCCCGCGAGGTGGGGAAGAGGTCGGCGATCAGTTCCAGGTAGGCAGCGCCCGACGTACGGATCACCTCCTCGCCGAGCTGCGCCTTGCCCCCGGGGAAGAAGTGGTAGGCCGAGCCGTACGGGGCGTCCGCAGCCGCCACGATCTGTTTCATGCCGCTGGCGGCGTAGCCCTGGCGCCGGAACAGCTCGGTCGCGGCGGTGACGATGCGCGCTCTGGTGTCGCCTGTGGTTCTCACACTCGCTAGTCTCTCACTAGATCGGTCTATCCAGTCGGAGGTAGCGCCTTGTCCGAGATCGAACTCAGCGCGGGAATCATCGACTTCACGGACACCGGAGGAGACGGCGAGGTCGTGGTGCTCGTCCACGGGCTCGGTTTCGACGAGTCGGTCTGGGACCAGGTGGTACGCGAACTGCGGGGCGCGTATCGGGTGGTGGTACCCGTCCTGCCGATCGGCAGCCACCGCCGGCCGATGCGGCCGGACGCCGACCTCTCGGCGCACGGGGTCGCCGCCCTCCTGGCCGAGTTCCTGGAGCGGCTCGACCTGCGCGACGTGACCCTGGTCCAGAACGACGCGGGCACGGCCCAACTCCTGGTGGGCGTGCGCGACGAACGCATCGGCCGTCTGGTCCTCACCTCGTGCGAGGCCCTGGAGAACTACCCGCCGGGCATCCAGGGCCGGACCTTGCACGCGGCCAGTCGGATCCCCGGCGGCCTGTTCCTGCTGTTGCAGTCCTTCCGCGTCCCCTTCCTCGTACGGATGGGGAGCTCGCTGGGCGGGATGGCGAAGCGACCGATCCCGTACGCGCTGGTCCGGCGCTGGTACCGGCCGCCGCTCACCCGGCGCGCGATCCGTCGGGACCTCGCCAAGTTCTGCCGTGGCATCCGGAAGGACACCTACCTACGGGCCGCGGCGAAGCTCGCGCACTTCGACCGCCCCGCGCTGGTCGCCTGGGGTGCCGAGGACCGCATGATGCCGCCGGCGACCGGCCGACGGCTCGCCGAACTGCTGCCGCGAGGCCGGTACGTGGAGATCCCCGAGGCGGGCACCCTCGTCCAACTCGACAACCCGGAGGCCCTCTGCGCGGAGCTGCGCCGCTTCATCCGCGAAAACCCCACGGAGGCCGCCCGCGGGCAGGAGGCAGAATCAACTCCAGGCTGACGAAAGAGGAGTTGCTGCATGCGTGTAGTGCTGGTGGCGTACGGGTCGCGCGGGGACATCGAGCCGATGCTCGGACTCGCCGGGCAGTTGCGGGATGCGGGCGCCGAGGTGCGGATGTGCGCGCCGCCCGATTTCGCCGAGCTGGTCGAGGGCTCCGGCGTCCCGATGACCCCGATCGGCCGCTCGCTGCGCGAGATGGTCAAGGGAGCGGTGACCGGGACGAAGCCGATGCCGGCGGAGGGGCTGCCGGAGCGGGCCGCCCGGATGGTGGCCACGACGTACGAGGCGGTCGCAGCGGCGGCCGAGGGGTGCGATGCGATGGTGGCGACCGGACTGTTCCCGGCGGCGGCCGGTGCGCGGTCGGTGGCCGAGAAGCTGGGCATTCCCTATGTGTTCGTGGCCTACTTCCCGACCTACCTGCCCTCCCCGCACCACCCGCCGTTCGCGCGGATGGGCCGCCCCTTCCCGCCGGAGGTGACGGACAACCGGGAGCTGTGGGACCTGGACGTCGAGAACCTGAACGCGCTGTTCGGCACGGGGCTCAACGCGCACCGGGCGACGGTGGGCCTGCCGCCCGTGGAGAACTTCCGCGACCACGTCCTGACCGACCGGCCGTGGCTGGCGGCGGACCCGACCCTGGCCCCGTGGCAGGAGCCCGCCGACCTGGACGTCGTACAGACCGGTGCGTGGCTACGGCCCGGCGGACTCCCGCTCCCCGCCGACCTGGAGGCCTTCCTCGACGCCGGCACGCCGCCGGTGTACGTGGGCTTCGGCAGCATCCCCGTACGCGACGCGCCGGACGTCGCCCGGGTGGCCGTCGAGGCCGTCCGCGCCCAGGGCCACCGCGTACTCCTCTCCGGCGGCTGGGCCGAACTGGCTCTGATCGACGACCAGGACGACTGCTTCCGCGTCGGCGAGGCCGACCATTCCACGCTGTTCCCGCGGGTGGCCGCCGTCGTGCACCACGGCGGCGCGGGCACCACGACCACGGCCGCCCGGGCCGGGACACCGCAGGTGGTGATACCGCAGATGGCGGACCAGCCGTACTGGGCCGGCCGGGTGGCCGAGCTGGGGATCGGCGCGGCGCACGAGGGCTCGGACCCGACCTTCGCCTCCTTGTCGGCCGCGCTCCGGACGGCCCTGGACCCGCGGACGCGGGCGGACGCGAAGGACGTGGCCGACCTCGTCCGCACGGACGGGGCAGCGGTGGCCGCCGCGCTGCTGCTCGACACCGCCGCCACCGCCGCTCTGTCGGGAGTCAGCCCGTGAGGGCCGGTACCGCCCGGATCCTGACCGGCTCGGCAGGACCTCGCGCCGTACGGGGATACGCGTCCGGAACCGTCCCCACCAGCTGGGCGAACCGGGCGCGGAAGATGCCCGGGGTCGCGCAGCCGACGGCCCGGCCGACCTCGGTCACCCCGAGGTCGCCGGCCCCCAGCAGTGCCGCCGCGCGCTGGATGCGGCGCGCCGTCAGATAGGCGTACGGGGATTCCCCGTAGGCGAGCCGGAACTGGCGGCCGAGGTGCCCGGCCGCCATGTCCGCGGCGCGGGCGAGCGCCTCGACGTCCAGCGGACGCGCGTACTCCCGGTCGATCCGGTCCCGGACGCGGCGCAGCCGCGCCAGGTCCTTCAGGTGCGATGCCTCGATCAGTGCCTGTCGCCACGCGGGATGACACATGACGGACCCCCTTCGTCGACGGAACCGTTCAGCGGAGTTCCTGGATGCGGATCAGGTTGCCCGCAGGGTCGCGGAACGCGCAGTCGCGCACGCCGTACGGCTGCTCGGTCGGCTCCTGGACGACCTCGGCGTCGCCGGCCTGGATCTTCTCGAAGGTGCTGTCGAGGTTCTTGGTGGCGAGGAGGATCCAGCCGTAGGTGCCCTTCGCCATCATCTCGGCGATGGTGCGGCGCTCCGCCTCGGTGACACCGGGGTCGACCGCCGGCGGGGCGAGGAGGATGGACGTGCCGGGCTGGTCGGCGGGGCCGACCGTGATCCAGCGCATCTTGCCCTGGCCCACGTCGCTGCGGACCTCGAAGCCGAGGACGTCGCGGTAGAAGGCCACGGCGGCGTCCGGGTCGGTCTGCGGGAGGGTGCTCATGTGAATGCTGATGTCCATGTCCGTCACCGTAACTGCGCCCGGACCACGGCCGCTTCTCGAATCCTGACCGATCCGGGACCCTGCTCCGGGGCGGTCCCCCGACGGCCTCCGGGGCCTCGGTGACCCGGTTCGTCGGAGGGCCGGTCCGGCGCCGGTGATCACTACGGGTTGCGGCCGGGCGGGGGACCGGGAAGTGGTTCCCGGGCGACCATCGGCGCAGCTCAGGGCGGTGCCGTCACCCGGGCGGCCCGAGGCGCGGGTGATCTTCCCGGTGTGCGGCTCCCGCCGCGTCGGCATAGGTCTGTGCTCGTAGGCGTCGTAGGCGTCCTGTGCCCCCGCACGGACATCTGCCGCGCTCCAGCACCCCTGGTGAGGAGTCACATGTCACGTATCAAGCGCCGGTCCGCACGCCGGTCAGCCGACCGGGCCGCCCGCCGGACCGCCCGCCGGACCGCGATCTCCGTCCTCGCGGCCACCGCCGCCCTCGTCGCCGCCGTGCCGGCGGCGACCGCGCACGACGGTTCGGCCCGCCCCGAGGAAAGAGCGGCCCTCGGCGCCGAACACGCCCAGGAGCATACGAAGGTCCGCGAGCAGCTGCTCAAGCTGGGCGGGTACTCCCAGCTCGCCCGGATCGACAGCCTGAACTCTCTGACCCGGTCCCAGGCGGACGTGAACGCGCGCTTCCACCCCAAGGCGTTCGGGCAGTTCGCCGAGTACTTCCAGTCGCCGGACTTCGCCGCCCACATCGCCATGCTCCCGACCGGCAAGGTGCTGCTCTTCTCCTTCGAGCGCATGGAGACCGACCCGACCGAGGAGCCCGCGCCGACCAACACCCTGGGCAAGGCCAACGCCGGCCGTGCCTTCCTGTGGGACCCTCGCCGCGGCACCGGGGCGGACGCCTTCAAGAAGGTCACCCCGCCCGAACTGGTCGTGCCGGACGGCACGGGCGAGAAGCGCCCGGCGCCCTTCTTCTGCGCCGGACACGCCTTCCTGCCCAACGGCATGGTCGGCGTGTTCGGCGGCAACCTCGGCTACGGCGGCGGCGCCGGTGCCAAGCTGTCGCTGGTCTTCGACCCGTGGACCGAGGGCTGGTCCGTGAACAAGGACATGGAGGTCGGCCGCTGGTACCCCTCCGTGGCCACCGCCCCCGACGGTCGCCTGCTGATCATGTCCGGGCACACCGACCAGGGCTGGGGCACCTCCACCTCGGTCATCGAACGCTTCCCCGCCAAGAGCCACCCCGTCCCCTTCGAGAAGACCGTGATCCCGAGGGACGTCCCGACCGACACCCTGCGGGTGGACGCGCCGTTCGGCGCCGACAGCGACTACCCGCACCTGTTCACCCTGCGCGACGGCAAGGTGTACGGCCTGGGCCGCCACGCCACCCGGCAGTGGGCCTTCGACCCGGTCGCGGAGACCCGTACGGACCTGCCCGCGCGCCCCGACGGCGTCCACCGCGGCTACGGCTCCGCCGTGCCACTGCCCGCGGGGCTGCGCGGCCCCGACTCCGTACTGGTCCTCGGCGGCGACCGGGACGACCCCAACACCTACCGGCTCACGAGCGGCGGCGGCTGGGAGAAGCAGCAGCCCCGAGCCTTCGGCCGGACCCAGGACGACACTCTGCTGCTCCCCGACGCGAGCCTGCTGACCGTCAACGGAGCCCATGGCATCCGGGACTACGGCAACGGCGACTACAACCCCAAGTCCGAGCTGAAGTACCGGCAGATCGAGACCCGCAACGCCCTCGGCGAGTGGAAGCTGGGCCCGGCGCAGCGGCTGCCGCGCGGCTACCACTCCAACGCCGTCGTGCTCCCGGACGGCCGGATCATGGTGACCGGTGACGAGCTGCAGCAGCTCGCCAACGACCCGAAGATCGACGACGACATGAACGGCAGCATCGAGATCTTCGAGCCGGCCTACCTCCACCAGGGCAGTCGCCCGGCCCTCGACCGTGTCCCCGACGGACCGCTGCGGTACGACACGGCCTTCAGCGTGGGAACCTCCACGCCCGACAAGGTCAAGAAGGCCGTCCTGCTGGCCCCGACCACCGCGACGCACTCCCTCAACACCAGCCAGCGCCACGTGGAGCTGAGCATCGTGCGGCGCCAGGGGAACAACCTGCGCCTGCAGGCACCGCCCTCGGCCGACGACGTCCCGCCCGGCTACTACATGCTCTTCCTGCTGGACGAGAACGGGGTGCCGAGCGCGGCCAAGTGGGTCTCCTTCCGCTGACCCGCACCCCACCGCCGCGAGACGCGGAACACCGCAGCCCCGGGCCGTCTGCCCGGGGCTGCGACGGTCGTCAGCGGTGGCGCAGGGCGTTCTGGGCGTCGACGTACTTCAGCATGAGGCGGGCGAAGTCGAGGCGGTCGCGCTCGCTCCAGTCGGCCGTCACGTACTCGAAGGCCGCGCGCTGGTGCCGCCGGAAGCGATCCATCATGTCCCGGCCCTCGGGGCTGAGGTGAAGGATCGTACGGCGGCCGTCCTGCTGGGAGGCGGCGCGGACGAGGTAACCGGCGGAGATGCTGTCGGACACCATGCGGCTGGCCACGGAGGGGTCGACGGCCAGGTATTCGGCCACGGCGCCGACGGTGATCTCGCGGCCGTCGCCCTGTTCGGCCTCCAGGACGATGTTGAGGACCAGGGTGCGGCTGAGGTCCTTCTGGGAGATCGGGTTCTCGACCTCCAGGAGTGAGGAGCGCCGCAGTTTCCCGAACGCCGGACCCACGGCGTCCAGCAGTTCCTCGTCGGTCGCCGGCTCGTGCTTCGTCATGCCCCTCATCGTACATACGTGAGACTCCACAAACATGTGTTGACATGAAAACGTGTGCATGTGAGCATGCATATGTCAGTACGAACGAATGGAGTCTCCCGTGACCACCCTCATCACCGGCGCCCGCGGCAAGGTCGGCCGGGCCGTCGCCGGCCGTCTGCACTCCGCCGGCCTCCCCGTCCGCGCCGCCAGCGCCCGCCCCGGCGAACTCGCCGTCCCCGCCGGGATCGAGACCGCCGAACTCGTCCTCGACCGGCCCGAGACCTTCGCCGCCGCGCTCCGCGGCGTCCGCCAGGTCTTCCTCTATCCCGAGCCCGCCGGTATCCACGACCTGGTCAAGGCCGCCGAGGCGGCCGGGGTCGAGCACGTCGTCCTGCTGTCCTCGTCCTCGGTGCTCGCCCCCGGCGCCGAGAGCGACCCGCTGGCGAGCCACAGCCTGCGGGTCGAGCGCGCCCTCACCGAATCCGACCTGACCTGCACGTTCCTGCGACCCGACGCCTTCGCGAGCAACTCGCTGGGCTGGGCGTGGCCCATCGGCCGGTCGATGCCGGTCCAGCTCGCCTACCCGGACGCGCGGATCGCGCCCATCCACCCCGAGGACATCGCGGACATCGCCGCCCTGGCCCTGACCGGGGACTCCCTCACCGGCCGCTCGATCACCCTGACCGGCTCCGAGTCGCTGTCCTTCCGCGAGCAGCTCGCCGTCCTCGCGCAGACCCTCGGCCGTGAGATCCCGGTCGAGCACATCACGCGGGCCGAGGCGCAGGAGCAGATGGGCCGGCACATGCCCGCCCCGATGGTGACCTCGCTGCTCGACCTGTGGGAGGCCGCCGACCACGGCCCGGCCGCCATCGGCGAGACCACCGAGACCCTGCTCGGCGTACCCGCCCGTACCTACCGACAGTGGGCCCAGGAGAACGCGAGCGCCTTCTCCGGCCGCTGACCCGCGGACCCGCGGACCCACCGACCCCCCAGGAGCAGGACATGAAGCCCATCGGCTATTGGCTCAACCGCACGGACCAGGCCCTCACCGCGTCCATGGACGCCCTGCTGGCCGACTTCGACCTCACCCGACTCGACTGGCAGGTCCTCAATGTGGTCAAGGACGACCCACGGGCCACCGACACCACCGTCCTGACCGCACTGGCCGCGGGCGCCGACGCCGAGGCACTGACCTCGTCCGTCGCGGCGGTGCTCGCCGGCGGCTGGGTGACCCGCCCGCGGCCGGACCACCTCGCCCTGACAGCCACCGGCCGAAGCCGCCTCGCCGAGGCCGCCCTTCGCGTGGAGGCCTTCCGCGAGCTGTCGGCGCGGGGGATCACCCGCGCGGAGTACGTCACCGCCGTCACCGTCCTGGAACGCATGACCCGCAACCTCACCGAGCCGCGAGCGGGGTCCGCTGCTCGGCCGTGACCGGCCGCGGGGGGAGGCCGCGCAGCACGGTGAGGGCGATGAGGAGCACCGCGACACCGATCGTGAACACCGCGGTGCCCGCGAGGAGCATCCGCTTGCGGCCGATCAGGTCGCCGAGGCGCACCACTCAGGCCAGGATCTTGGCCTTGGCCCGGTCGAATTCCTCCTGGGTGATGTCGCCCTTGTCCTTGAGGGCGGCGAGCTTGTGCAGCTCGTCTGCCGAGCCCGCACCGGCCCCGGCTCCGGCCGTCTGCTGCACGTACGAGCGGAAGGCCGCCTGCTGCTCCTCGGCCTGCTTGCGGTCCCGTTCGTGCATGCCGTGACCACGTGCGATCAGGTACACGAAGACGCCGAGGAACGGCAGCACCAGCACGAAGATGATCCAGCCCGTCTTCCCCCAACCTCCGAGGGTGTGGTCACGGAAGACATCCGTGATGACCTTGAAGAGGAGGAAGAACCACATGATCCACAGGAAGAACCACATCATCGTCCAGAAGACGTTGAGCAGCGGGTAATCGTCCATGCTCGACTCCGATCATGCGCCGTCATTCATTCATACAGGCGCCCCCGCCGGTCCGCATGCGCAGGACCGGCTCCGGTCGCGCGACGGCCTCCGGCCCGTTCTCCTGAAGCCATGGAACGCAACGCCGCCGATCAGCGTCGGCTCGTCCTGCTGGGCCACCTCCTGCGCTCGGTGCTCGCGGTCGCCCTGCTCGCGGGGCTCTACTACGTCGTCCCGCTGGAGGGCGGCTTCGGCATCACCACGGTGCTGACGCTCGTACTCGGCCTGGTCTTCTTCGGGTTGCTGACGGCCTGGCAGATCACCGCCATCTCCCACGCGCAGTTTCCCCGGATGCGCGCGCTGGAGGCGCTGGCCACCGGCGTACCGCTGTTCCTGGTGCTGTTCTCCGCGACGTACTACCTGCTCGCCGCGCAGGACCCCGCGTCGTTCTCGGAGCCGTTGACCCGTACGGACGCCCTCTACTTCACGATCACCACGTTCGCCACCGTGGGGTTCGGCGACATCGTCCCCACCACCCAGGGCGGCCGGGTGCTGGTCACCTTCCAGATGGTCGCCGACCTGATCCTCATCGGCGTCATCGCCAAAGCCCTGGTCGGGGCGATCAAAATCGGCATGCACAGGCGCAGTTCACAGACCCCTGGCCTGGACGACTAGGGCCTGAGCGGCGAAGTACGCCCCCGAGGTGGACCATCGAGGAAGCGGAAAGGAAGTGACCCATGCCGCAGTCGCGCCCTCGATCCGAACCGCCCCCCGGCGGAACGCAGCCGCAGGAGGCCGACGTCCTGAGGCAGACCCTCCGCAGCCCCGGATATCTGAAGCTGCTGCTCTTCTGCGCCCTGATCAGCATCCCGGTGTCCCTCGCGTCGTTCTGGTTCCTCGCCCTGCTCCACAACATGGAACGCGCGATGTGGACGGACCTCCCCAAGGCCCTGGGCTGGGACACCCCGCCCTGGTGGTATCCGCTGCCCCTGCTGCTCGTCGCCGGCGTCGTGGTCGGCCTGGTCGTCCCGCACATGCGCGGCAACGGCGGACACCTCCCGGCAGCCGGTCTGCACACCGGCGGGGCCTCGGCCTCCTACCTTCCCGGCGTCATCATCGCGGCGGTGGCGAGCCTGCCGCTCGGCGCGGTACTGGGTCCGGAGGCCCCGCTGATCGCCCTCGGCGGCGGACTCGCCCTGCTCTTCCGCAACCTCGCGCAGGTACCGGTGACCCCGCAGGGCACCGCGCTCGTGGGCGCGGCGGGTGCCGCCGCGGCCATCGCCACGATCTTCGGGAACCCGCTGATCGCCGCGGTGCTGCTGATCGAGGTGGCGGGTGTGGGCGGACCCCAGCTGTTCGCGGTGATGTTGCCGTCCCTGCTGTCGGCCGGGGTCGGGGACCTGGTCTTCACGGGCCTCGGACGCTGGACCGGGCTGAAGATCGGGAGCCTGAAGCTGGAGCTGGGCGTACCCGTGCCCCACCTGGACGTTCCCGACGTGCTCTGGGCGGTGCTCATCGCCGCGGCCCTCGCCGTCGCCCTGCACCCCATCCTGACCGGAGCCCGGCTGATCGCCGCGTACGTGCTCGAGAAGCCCTTCCTGCGGACCGTGCAGTGTGCGCTGGGCACCGCGGCCTGCGCCGGCCTCTACGCGCTCATCACCGGCCTCTCGCCCGCCGACGTCACCGGGTCGGGCCAGGCGATGATCGGCAGACTGGCCGCCGACCCGCACTCCTGGGGCGTGGGTGCGCTGATCGGCGTCCTCGTCTTCAAGGGCGCCGGTTACGCCATCTGCCTCGGCAGCCTGCGCGGCGGTCCCATCTTCCCGGCGCTCTGCCTCGGCGCCGTGGCGGGTGTCCTGCTCGGTCCGCTACCCGGACTCGGCATCGTGCCGGCCATGGGGGCGGGCATGGCCGCGACCGCCGCCAGTGCGCTGCGGCTGCCGGTGAGCAGCGTGGTGATGGTGGTCCTGATGCTCGGTGGCACCGCGATGATCCCGGTCGTCATCATCGCGGCCGTGGTCGCCTTCGTGGTGACCGAGCTGCTGCCCGTGGGACCTCCGATCCCCGAGCTGCCCGCCGTACCCGCGAAGCCCACCGAACCCGCCGCACCGGCCGCGCCTGCCGCGAGCTAGGGGGGTCTTCCAGGCCGTCCACGGAGAAGGACCCCGCCCGGGGAGTCGGGCGGGGTCCTCCGTCTGCCGATCGGTCAGCAGCGCAGGCCGCTGGAGGCGTTCGCGGCGGCCGCGTCCAGGCTCTCGATCTGCGGCTGCAACTGGGTGCGCGCGTCCTTGCCGGTCGTGTCGCCGGGCAGGTCCTGGTAGCTCTTCTTGAGGTTCTCGGCGGCCGACTGGACCGCGGCACGCTCCGCGTCCTTCATCTGCTTCGCGTTCTCCTTGACGTTCTCCCAGTCCTGCTGGACGGCCTCATAGGCGTCCTTGACCTGGTCCTTGGTCGCGTTGGCGGGGTCCAGGGCCTTCAGCTTGGCGTTGTCGGCCTTGAGCGCGTTCAGGTCGGTGCACAGCTCAGCGGCGGCCTTGGTGGCCTCCTCCGCGGGTGAGGAGCTGTCGTCGGAACAGGCGGAGAGACCGAGAATCGCGCCGACGCAGAGCACACCGACCACCGGGAAACGCTTCATGGGAACGGACCTTCCTCAATCTGACAAACCGGCTGTACGGGACCTTCCGGTACACCCGCTCAAAATATGCAGATAAGGGAACAGTCCGCATCCGCACCGCTACGGGATCAGGGCCGGATGTTCTGGTTCAGGTGGAACAGGTTCTCCGGGTCGTAGGCGCGCTTGACCGCGACCAGCCGGTCGTAGTTGCCCTTGTAGTTGCTCCGGATCCGGTCCTGGTCGTCATCGGCCATGAAGTTGATGTAGCCGCCCTCCTCGGAGTGCGCGGCGGTCGCGTCGTAGTAGTCGCGTACCCAGGCCGTGGCGGTCTCGTTGTCGGCGGGGTCGGGCCACATCCCGGCGATCACCGTGGCGAACGACGCGTCCCGGTAGGCGAAGGCCGTCGCGTCCGGTGCGACGCGGTGGCAGGCGCCGTTGATCGGGTAGATGTGGACCGTCGAGTTCACGGCGGGCAGGCCCGGCGCGTGCCGCAGGTGCGCGTCGATCACGTCGTCGGTCAGCTCGGTGACGAAATTGGCTTTCCAGTAGTGCTGGAGGCCGGGCGGCACGAGTGCGTCGAAGGCGCTGTTGAGCGCCGGGTACGGCATCGGGCCCACGTGCTCGGCGACCACCGGCGCGATGTCGTGGAAGGCCTGGAGGGCGCGCTCCCCCTCGTCGAGCGGCCCGCTCCAGCACGCCACGATCAGCGCGAAGGTGTCACCGTGCCGGTCCGCCGGGATGAACGGGAGCGGCGGGGCTATCTGGAAGGCCGGGAACCCGCCGAGTTCCTCCGGAGCGTCGGCGATGAGGTCCGCGAAGGAGCGCAGCACGGTCGGCGCGTCCGCCAGCTCGAAGAGCATCGGTCCGCCGTAGATGTCCTTGACGGGACTCAGCCGGAACTCGAACGAGGTCACCGCGCCGAAGTTGCCACCGCCGCCGCGCAGCGCCCAGAAGAGGTCGGCGTTCTCCTCCTCGCTCGCCACGACGAGTCGGCCGTCCGCGGTCACCACATCGGCCGAGATCAGGTTGTCGCAGCTCAGGCCCAGCCCGCGGGCCAGGTAGCCGATGCCACCGCCGAGGGTGAGACCGCCGACGCCCGTGGTGGAGATGATCCCGCCGGTCGCGGCCAGCCCGAAGGCGTACGTGGCGGCGTTGAAGTCGCCCCAGGTCGCCCCGCCCTCCGCGCGCGCCGTGCGCGCCGCGGCGTCGACGCGGACCCCGCGCATCCCGGACAGGTCGGCCACCACTCCGCCGTCGCAGGTACCGAAGCCGGGCACGCTGTGCCCGCCGCCCCGCACCGCCAGGTCGAGCCCGTTCTCGCGGGCGAAGTCGACCGCGGCCATGACGTCCCCCGCGTTGGCGCAGTGCACGACGGCCGCCGGCCTCCGGTCGATCATGGCGTTGTGGACCTTGCGCGCCTCGTCGTAGGACTCGTCGTCCGGGGTGGCGACCGCGCCGCGTACGCGTTCTCGCAACTGGTCGATCGAGAGCTTGCCCATGGCCATCGCTCCTCGTACATCACGTCGTTCCACGCTGCGTGGCCGCGTCGTGCTACGGCTGCAGGTGACTGAAGCCCACCTCGAAGCGTTCGACGGAGACGATCCGCTGGCCCTCCCGCCGCGCCGTCCGCTCACGGATCCGGGCGGCCTCTTCCTCGCTGTCCAGCATCGTCCGTTCGTCGTCCCACAAGGTCAGCGTTTTGGCCACGCCCGTGGCCCGGTCGACGAGGTAGTAGACCCCCCGGAATCCGGGAACGTCCTGGACCTGCCTGACGATCGCCTCGGAATTCGCGCTCACGTCTCCCTCCGCCGGGACCGGTGATCCCTGGTAGGTGCTCAGCCTCGCGAACATCTGCGGCAGTCCTTCCTCGCAGGGCCACCGGTCGGGGAACAGGCGGCTCCACGACCAGGGTGCTCCGGCGCGCCGGAGCCCGCATGCCGGAGCGGCGCGACAATGGTGAGGACGGACGCGTGCCGTTGCGCTGCCGTCGCCCCAGCCGTTGCCGAGAGGCGGGACGTCGAGGTGCCGTACATAGCTGTGACCGCCCTGAGTCATGTCGGGCTGGTGCGAGAGCACAACGAGGACAGCCTGGTCATCGGACCGTGGACCCTGTGCGGGACCGTGACCCAGAATCCGCAGACCCTGGTCTTCCCCTTCGGCCGACCGCTCGTCGTCGCCGTCGCCGACGGACTCGGTGGTCAGCCGGCCGGCGAGGTCGCGAGCGAGCTCGTGGTGCGCCAGCTCTCCTCGCTCGGGCCCACGCTGGACGGCCCGGAAGCCGTCGGTGACGCGCTGAGCCTGTGCAATCGCGCCGTGTACTCGGCGACCGAGGGGCGGCCGGAGCTGGCCACCATGGGGACGACGGTCGCGGGCGCCCTCGTCCTCGCGGACTCGCTGCTGATGTTCAACGTCGGCGACAGCAAGGTGTTCCACGCGACACAGGACGGGCTCCGCCAGGTCAGCGTGGACGACAGCCCGCCGCCGCTCCCCGGGCACCGCACCACCTCGGCGGTCACCCAGGTCCTCGGCGGCACCCGCGGGTACAACGAGATCACCCCCCACATCGAGGCCTTCCCGGTGTCCGAGGGGGACCGCTACCTCGTGTGCAGCGACGGGCTCACCGACCCGGTGCCGAACGAGGAGATCGAGGGGCTGCTGCGGGTGCACGACGACGGCCGGGCCGCGTTCGAGCTGTGGCGGGCCGCCATCGACGCCGGCGGCCCCGACAACATCACGCTCGCCCTGCTCCGCATCGGCGCATGAGAGGTCTCCCGGCGCGTCAGGGCCGTCAGGGCTGTCAGGGCCTTCAGGGCGTCGTCATGCTCTTGGTGTAGGCCGCGCCCAGGTCCCGTACGTCCACCGAGGCGTGCACCTCCAGGCCGGTGGCCTTGGCCGTGTGGCGCTCCACCAGCTCCAGTACCGCACGGGTCAGGCGCGACTTGGTCTGCTCCGTGCGCCCGTGGGCGATGGCCAGCTCGACGTGGAGGACCACCGCCCGGGCGTCGGTGCCCTCCCCGACGACGGACTCCTCCAACCGGTGGAAGCGCGTCTTGCAGTTGCCGATCGCGGTGTCGAGGATCTCGACCTCCAGCGCGTGCAGTTCGAGCGCGAACGCCCGCCGGTCGAAGGCACCGGTCAGCGAATCCGAGTAGTCGACGACTGCGTGGGGCACGGGGCCACTCCCTGCTCTACGGATTCGGGGCGACGGGCCCCGGTGCCGCGCCGGTCGGCGGGTACCCGAGCGACGGTAACCGAGCCCGCCCCGCCAGGAGCGCTGTCCCGGCCCTCACCCTCCGGGCTCCGCCAACCGGGCGGTGAGCCGCCCCAGCGCCCTGGCGGCCGGCGGCGCCATCAGCGGGCGCAGCAGCGGATCGGCCGCGCGGATGCCCGGCAGACGCAAACCGCCGAAGAAGGCGAGCCGGGTGCCGTCCCGCTCCGCCACGGCCGCCATGCCGCCGATCAGGAACCGGCTCTGCATCAGGCACCAGCCCGGCCGCAGCACGATGTCGAAGCGCGCCCGCATGCCCAGCGGGCTTCGGGCCCTGGCTTCCAGGCGCTCCCCGGCGGCGGACGTGACGGTGAAGGAGCGGATATCGCCGATCATGAGGGGCATCTGGTGCTCCAGGTCGGAGACGAGCCCCCAGACCCGCTCGAAGGGGGCGTCGACCAGGCGCTCCGCGAAGCCGGTGCCGGGGGTGCCGCGGGCGATCACCCGCAGCCTGCGTACGGCGTCGAGTTCGGCGACGACCGGCCAGGAGTCGTTCAACGTTCCCACGCCTTCCGGAAGTTGCGGCGGGCCCGGAAGAGCCGGGTCCGCACGGTGGGTTCGGGCACGCCCAGGAGGGCGCTGACGGCGTGCTCGTCCAGCCCTTCGAGGTCGCGCAGGACCAGGACGGCGCGGTGGGCCGGGGAGAGCCGCTCCAGTACGTCGCGCACATCGGCGGCGAGCTGCGGATCGTCGCGTGCGGGCACGTCGTCGAGCGGGTCCGGTACGGACCGGGCCGCCGCGCGGGCGATCCGTACGGCCTCCCGTACGGCGATGACCCGCGCCCAGCCGAACAGGGCGGCCGGTTCACGGAGTCGACCGATGTTCCGGAAGATCACGATCAGCGCCTCCTGGGTGGCGTCCGGACCGTCCTGCAGCGCGATCGGGCCGCACAGCCGCCCGACGTACGGGGTCAGCAGGTCCAACATCTCCTGGACGGCCAGGCCGTCGCCGCCCTGGGCCGCCCGGACGAGCGGGGCCAGGTCGGCCCGCCCCGCCGTCCCCGCGACGCCGTCCGCGCCCGTCGTCGTGCTCATCGGGCCTCCTCCTTCTCGACGGGCTCTCAGGAAGAAGGAGGGCGCGGACCGCCCGAACATTCCCGTGACCTGCGCCACACCCGGGCGCCGAACCTGCCACGCAAAACATTCCGCCGTTCATATGATTTTCTGCTTCGAATTTCTGCCACCCGGGCGCGAAACCAAAAGCGGGGCACGCCGAAATTTCCCGGGCCGCCGACATCTGCTGTGCTACCGTGACGTTCGTTGCAGTTGTGGTTCCCAAAAACTTACAAGTGCTCTCACCGGATTTTCGGTGGGCGCACTTTTCATTTCCGGTACATGCAGTGAATCTACTCGTTCCGGTCGGGGCAATCATCACGGCGACACCGGTCCCGCACAGTGCGGATCCGGGCACTGCCCCAAAGGAGAATTCATATGGCATCTGGCACCGTGAAGTGGTTCAACGCGGAAAAGGGCTTCGGCTTCATCGAGCAGGAGGGTGGCGGCGCCGACGTCTTCGCCCACTACTCGAACATCGCCTCTTCCGGCTTCCGTGAGCTTCAGGAAGGCCAGAAGGTCACCTTCGACGTCACGCAGGGCCAGAAGGGCCCGCAGGCCGAGAACATCGTTCCCGCCTGACCTCTGACGCCCGAGGTACACGCCGACGCCCGCGTCGGCGCGCAGACGCGGGCGGGGGCCCCCCCCCGGGGGGGGGGGCGCCGCCCGGCGGGGGGGCGGCCCCCCCCCCCACACGCCCCACCCCGCACGCCCCCCCGCCGGGGGGCCCCCCTGTGGAGGGTGGCGGGCCCAG